>JABMMN010000068.1 GCA_013205535.1 Candidatus Planktophila sp. | reverse complement strand
TCGGAAAGTACAAGTACGGGGTCGCACAAAAGGCACGCGAGGCGCGACAGAACCAGACCCACATTGTGGTGAAGGAAGTGCGGTTGACACCGAAGATCGAAACACATGATTACGAGACCAAGCGTAATCAAGTGGAGAAGTTCTTAAAAGGTGGCGACAAGGTGAAGGTGACGATGAAATTTCGCGGTCGTGAACAGACGCGGCCAGAGCTTGGATACAAGATGCTGCAACGTTTGGCCACAGATATTGCAGAGTTTGGATTCATCGAGTTCGCCCCAAAGCAAGAGGGACGAAATATGACCATGGTAATTGGACCTACGAAGAAGAAAACGGAGGCAGTTGCAGAGGCTAAGGCGGCACGTAAAGCCATAGCAACAGCGGCAGCCAAGACAACGGATGGAGCATAGAAGTGCCAAAGATGAAAACGCATAGCGGAGCGAAGAAGACTTTTCGCGTCACAGGGACTGGGAAAATCATGCATGAGCGTGCCGGTAAGCGGCACTTGCTTGAGCGTAAATCCTCGCGCCAAACTCGTCGTCTCTCAACCGAGCAGTCAGCTAAGCCAACCGTAACGATGACAGCCAAGCGCATGCTTGGCTTGAAGTAAGGATTGTGATTTAAATGAGAGTAAAACGTGGTGTTCATGCGGCTAAGAAGCGTCGCACAACCCTTGAGCGCGCAAGTGGTTATCGGGGTCAGCGCTCACGCCTTTTCACAAAGGCCAAAGAGCAGGTTACGCACTCAATGGTCTACGCCTTCAATGATCGCAAAGATAAAAAAGGTGACTTTCGGCGTTTATGGATTCAACGCATCAATGCCGGATGTCGCTCACATGGCTTAACTTACAATCGCTTTATTCAAGGTTTGAAAGCGGCCGGGGTTGAAGTAGATCGCCGAGTTCTCTCTGAATTAGCAACTAACGATCCAGCAACATTCAAAGTTCTTGTGGATGTAGCTCGTAAGAGCCTGGTCGCATAGATTTCTCCAATGATTGAGAGTCTTAACTCGCCTCATATTGGCCGGGTTAAGGCTCTTATTGGTTCACGTGGCGCGAAGGAGCGAGCTCAAGCCGGTGAATTTGTGGCGGAGGGGTTGCAATGTTTTCGTGAGGTAATAGCCTCAACCAATGGTCCTCGTCTAACGAGCCTATATCTGACGCAGTTAGCTCGCTCCAAGTTAGATGAACTGACAGATCTATCCCAACTTCCCACCTTTGATGTCAGTGATGATGTCATGCGTGAAATGTCCCAGACGATCACGCCTCAAGGGATTCTGGCTATTTGTGCTATCCCACGTAGACGTCTTGAAGAGATCGAACTCAATGGTGAACGTCGATTTATATATCTATCAGAGATTCAAGATCCAGGAAATGCCGGCACAATCCTGCGCTCTGCAGATGCCTTTGGGATGGACGCAGTAATAACATCCCCAGGAAGTGTGGATATGTACTCTCCAAAAGTTGTGAGGAGTACTGCCGGCTCGCTTTGGCACATCCCAGTCTTTGAATCTGTCGAGATCGCGAATCTACTCACATCAAAGCAGCTCAAGGCCTTCACGCTAGTAGCAGGAGCCACCCAATCATTGGAAAAATTTATCCCGGTTGGAGATTGTGTAGCCATATTTGGTAACGAGGCACGTGGGTTAAATAATGAAGATTCATTTTCGAGCATTGAATCTGTGAGTATCCCGATGCCGGGCTCGGCACAAAGCCTCAATCTTTCAGCGGCGGCAACGATAGTCATGTATCACCTTGCGAATATGCGGGCCTCTTAAACTTGCACCCGATAGACTGCCCCTATGCACCGCGATGATGTAGCGACATGGGTCTCTGATGCACAGAAAGCCTTCAATTCTGCGAAGGATTTAAATCAACTAAAAACGGCTCGGATTGCACATTCAGGGGATAAGTCACCAATCGCACTTGCCTCCCGAGGATTGGCCTCACTTACACCGCAGGAGAAAATCACCCAAGGAAAGATCATTGGTGATGCTAAATCTGCTATCGCGTTGGCATTAGCTGGTGCAACATCGGCTCTAGAGGCCTTGCGTGATTCGAAGATTCTTCTTGAGGAGATCCTCGATGTAACTCTGCCATCCAATCGTGCCCACAAAGGTGGTCTTCACCCGATTTCAATTATGAAGAATGAAATCAGTGATTTCTTCATCGAGCAGGGATATAGTGTTGAAGAAGGCCCAGAGATGGAGTCGGGGTGGCTCAACTTTGATGCGCTTAATATCCCGGCTGATCACCCAGCCCGTACGATGCAGGATACTTTTTTTCTTGAGCCGCTTGAATCTGGGATTGTTCTTCGCACGCAAACATCTCCAGTTCAGATTCGTACGATGCTCACCTGTGAACCACCGATTTATATCATCTCCCCAGGACGCACTTTTCGCGCCGATGAGTTGGATTCAACCCACAGTCCAGTCTTTCATCAAGTAGAAGGGCTCGTTATCGATCGAGGAATCACAATGGCACACCTAAAAGGAGTTCTCGACAACTTCGCAAGGGCCATGTTTGGTGAGGATGTGACCACGCGTCTGCGGCCCTCTTATTTTCCTTTTACCGAGCCCAGCGCTGAGGTGGATGTCTTCTTTAGCGGGCGATGGATTGAGTGGGGTGGCTGCGGGATGGTCAACCCTAAGGTTCTGCAGACCTGTGGGATAGATACTGAGATTTTCTCAGGCTTTGCATTTGGTATGGGAATCGAGCGAACCCTCATGGTTCGACATGGGGTGCAGGATATGCACGATATTGTCGAAGGTGATCTCAGATTCACGAGACAGTTTGGGGTTGGTCTCTGATGCGCGCTCCACTTTCTTGGCTCAAAGAGCATGCAGAAATCCCTGACTCATTCAGCTCAACCGAGATTGCCGATGCCTTTATCCGTGTTGGTTTTGAAGTTGAAGAGATCATCTATCAGGGCAGGGATCTCACTGGCCCGCTGGTTATTGGTCAAGTGATCTCCATAGAGGAAATAGCTGATTCAAAAAAACCGATTCGCTTCGTAGGCCTTGATTGTGGAGAAGGTGCTACACGTTTTGTCATCTGCGGTGCTACTAACTTCTTAGTTGGTGATCTGGTAGTAGTTGCCCTTCCAGGTGCGATTCTCCCAGGAAATTTCGCTATCTCTGCTCGCCAAACGTATGGGAAGACTAGTGATGGGATGATCTGTTCATCACGCGAGCTAGCCTTAAGTGAAGAGCACTCAGGAATCATCGTTGTGCAGCACGGAGAGGCCAAGATTGGCGATGATGCTACTCAAACACTTGATATAAACGATGTCATCTTTGACATATCAATCAACCCTGATCGGGGATACGCGTTGAGTATTCGAGGCTTAGCGCGCGAGATCGCTGCCGCCCTCAATGTTGCTTTCATCGATCCTGCCGATTCACCAGCGAAATTAAAGTTCGTTGATACCGGCAAGGGAGTTAAACCCGTTCTCAAAGCGGGGGCAACGCAGTTTTATCTACGGACCTTGGGAGATTTTAATCCAAAAGCGGTGACACCACTGTGGCTTGCGCGGCGTATCGAGAAGATGGGTATGCGTCCCATCTCATTAGCCGTAGATATAACAAATTATGTCATGCTCGAACTAGGGCAGCCTCTTCATGCATTTGACGCCGAAAAGATCTCAGGTGATCTATCAATCGGGCATATTAAAAACCCTCAAAAATTCACGACTTTAGACGGACAAATTCGTGATCTCGATAGTGAAGATCTGGTGGTTATGGATGATAAACATCCTCTAGCACTTGCAGGGACTATGGGTGGCCAAGATTCTCAGATCCGTGAATCAACGACAAGCATTGTTATTGAAGCGGCTTGTTTTGATCCTACGGCTATTGCACGGAACTCTCGAAAACATAAGATCTCAAGTGAGGCTTCACGGCGTTTTGAGCGAAGTGTAGATCCCCTCATGGCGCAATTAGCATCGGGGCGTTGTGCCCAGCTTCTCATAGAGTTCGGTGGCGCCAGGCATATCCAAACTCTCGATACTGGAGCTGCAATCTCCACATCATCAGTGAAAATCGATCCCACCTATATCGCCTGCACACTGGGTGTAGATGTGGCGCCCCAGGAAATCAGGAGAATCCTGACGGTAATGGGCTGCAATGTTTCGCCAGATTTTGTGATCACGCCACCTTCATGGCGTGCGGATCTGAACCAACCTGCAGATTTTGCCGAAGAGGTCGCGCGGATGATCGGATATGAATCAATTCCCTCAATTCTTCCACCGCGTCCCAAGCAGGCATCACTGACTCCCTTTCAAAAGCGTCGTAGAGTCTTTGCCGCATCACTTGCCGCACAGGGCCTCTCCGAGATACAGACATTCCCATTCACAAATGACTCAATCATCGCCTCAATGGGATATTCCGGGGAGCGCGCATCCACTTATCGCTTGGCTAATCCCATGTCAGAGGAGTTTCCGGTACTGCGGACTCATCTGCTTCCAGGCCTTGCAGCGGTGGCGCAGCGAAATATTGGACGTGGGGCCAAGGATATTGCGATATTTGAGATCGGCTCTATCTTTCGAAACTCTCAAGCACTTAGTCCAGCCATCTCACCGGCCACAGATCGCAAACCAAGTGAGAAAGAATTAGAGAATATCTTTAAAAGTGTGCCTCAACAGCATCTGCATCTAGGGGCTTTGCTGGCAGGAAAGATCGAGGGCGAATCATGGAGGGGAAAGGCTCGAAGTTTTGATCTATACGATGCCATTGCACACGTTGAAAGACTTCTTGAGTTATCAAATCTATCCTGGCTTCAAGAGCGCAGTGATTTTGCCCCGTGGCATCCTGGCCGCTGTGTTGAGTTTATCGTTGAGGGTAAGGCAGTGGCCCATGCAGGAGAGCTTCATCCAAGAGTTGTTGCTCAATTCTCACTTCCAGCACGCGCCGTCGCCTTTGTAATCAATCTCGATGCTCTGCCAGTTGCGCCGATAGTCCGTGCTCAATCAGTTGCGCCGATGCCACCAGCGATTCAGGATGTAGCACTCATTGTAGATAGCGCCGTTCGCGCCCGCGATGTTGAGAATGCGCTGCGTGAGGGGGCTGGTGCTCTTCTAGAATCGATCACCCTCTTCGATCGTTATGAGAAGCTCGCCGATGGAAAAATTTCCCTTGCCTTCACTCTGGTATTTCGTAGTCCGGATAGGACGCTCACAGGTGATGAAATCTCAGCCATGCGAGAAGCGGCGACCCATCGGGCGCTTGTTGTCTGCGGGGCGGTTGTCCGAACCGCATAAATATGCATAAAATTGCATAAATATAAATACTCAAGTACCCTCACTCTATGAAAACTCTGGTTGTCGGGGGCAGTGGCTACGCGGGAGCAGAGCTTCTACGCCTCTTAGCCCTTCACCCGCATTTTGTGGTCTCTGACATTACCGCCCACAGCAATGCGGGGGAGTTAGTAACCTCGATACATCCACATCTGAGGACCTACGGCTCTCGGGTTTTCTCCTCGATTCAATCCGTAGATTTATCTACATTTGAATTAATTTTTATTGCTCTCCCACATGGCGAATCGGCAGCCTTAGTAAAAGCGATTCCTGAGAGTACTAAGGTCGTGGATCTGGGAGCAGATTTTAGACTCCTTGATTCCCAGCAATGGGCAAAATATTACGGCGGGGTCCACGCCGGATCATGGATCTATGGAGTCCCTGAGCTCAAGGGGGCGCGATCTAATATCGCTGGGCAGACACGGGTTGCAAATCCAGGGTGTTATGCGACTTCAGTCATCCTTGGTGCTGCACCTGCTTTAGATTTTATCGATGTGAGTGACATTACTGTTGTTTCCGCATCTGGTACCACCGGGGCTGGACGTAGCGCAAAAATTAATTTGATTGCTAGTGAGGTTATGGGTTCTCTGACGAGTTATAAATTTGGGGGTGTCCATCAACATACTCCAGAGATCGAGCAGGCTCTGAATAGGCTCTGCGGCAAAGAAGTCAGAATTTCATTCACACCAATTTTAGCACCCATGCCTCGCGGAATTCTTACTACAATTACAGCAAAGCTTACAAAAAATATTACAAGTGAAGAAGCCCATCAGATTTTTAGTGATGCTTACGCGGATGAGTTTTTTGTTGATGTTTTACCTGCAAACGTTCTGCCTAAGACGGGTTCACTCACCGGAAGTAATAAGACACAGATACAGGTTGCCGTTGATCAACACACGGCGCGCCTGGTTATATCGGTTGCACTTGATAATCTCGGTAAAGGTGCAGCGGGGCAGGCTATTCAAAATGCAAATATCATTTCAGGCTTTTTTGAAGGTGCAGGCTTATCCTCTGACGGGCTTGGGACATGAGGATGCCGAAGGGTTTTCGCTCTGGCGCAGTGGCGGCCGGATTGAAGGGTTCGGGAGGCCTAGACCTTACTGTGATAGAGAATCAAGGCCCGCTCTTCTTCGCTAGTGCAGTTTTTACCAGTAACAAGATCCTCGCCGCACCTGTGATCTGGTCCCGTGAGGTTGCAAAGGCTCATATCGTGCGGGCAGTCGTTTTGAACTCGGGTGGGGCAAATGCCTGCACAGGACCACAAGGCTTTGCCGATACCCATCACACGGCCGAGCACGTGAGCCAGCTACTGGGTATTTCATCAGGGGAGGTCATCGTCTGCTCGACTGGCTTAATTGGTGAACTCCTACCCATGCAAAAAATTCTAACTGGGTTAGACAAGATTGCCTCTGACATGAGTAATGAGTCTTTGATTGAGAGTGCTAGCGCAATCATGACAACCGATAGCGTTGCCAAATTCGCTACAAGTGATGTCCATGGCATCCAATTTGCTGGTATTGCCAAAGGAGCGGGGATGCTCGCCCCTGCCCTTGCGACCATGCTCTCTGTCGTGATGACAGATGCAATCGTTTCATCAAATGCATCGGAGATTTTTTCTCTTGTGAGCGAGCGCACATTTAATAGAATCGATTCCGATGGTTGCACATCGACAAATGACACGGTGTTATTCATGTCATCAGGGGCCAGCGGGATCGAAATCTCTGATGTGAAGCTAGAAGAGTCACTGATGACAATCTGTCAATCATTAGCTGATCAACTGATCGCTGATGCAGAGGGCTCAACAAAGACTATTCTTATCGATGTTGTAAACGCCCTTAGTGAAAAAGATGCTGTTGAAATCGCTCGAGCCTGTGCCAGGAATAATCTTCTCAAAGCGGCGATATTTGGGTCAGACCCTAATTGGGGCCGTGTACTCGCTGCCGTCGGGACGGCAGATGCTTTTATGGACCCTCTTACAATCGATGTCAAACTTAACTCAGTTCCCGTGTGCACAAATAGCGCGCCAGATGCAGATAAGAACCTTGTCAATTTCAATGATCGGATCGTACAGATCGAGATTGATCTGAAAGTTGGGACAAGTCGGGCAAGGATCATGACAAATGATTTATCCTTTGCATATGTTAAAGAGAACTCGGCCTACTCAACATGATTGTTGTTAAGTTTGGTGGGCATGCGATGCGTGATGAAAACGGAAGTTTTGGTGCGGCAATACTTCGGGCCCAGCGCGCGGGGGAGCAAGTGGTTGTTGTCCATGGTGGTGGGCCGCAGATCGATGCGGCATTGAATGAGCAGGGAATCATCAGCGAATGGATCGGTGGTTTTCGAGTAACAAGTGAAGAGATTTTTGCAATCGTTGAGCGTGTACTAGTTGAAGAGGTTGGTCCAGATGTGGCTATGCGTCTGAATCAGGTTGGAGTCAAGGCACAGTCCATATCTGCACGCACTCTTCCGACGATCATCGCAAGACCCAGGATCACGTTAGTTGATGGGACACCCGTCGATCTTGGCTTCGTAGGAGATATCGACTCTGTGGATACGACGCAGATTCTTGAACTCTTAGATCGGAAGATCGTGCCAGTCATCGCTCCAATTTCAAGTGATGTAGATCTGTTGAATGGATTAAATGTCAACGCCGATTTTGCCGCTGCTGCGATAGCTGGCGCCCTTGATGCATCAGTTCTAGTCGTGATGACAGATGTGACGGGAATTTATCGCAACTGGCCTGATGCAAGCTCCTTGATAAGCTCAATATCTGTCAGTGAGCTTGAATCTATTAAGACGATATTTGCAGAGGGAATGGCACCGAAAGTCCAGGCCTCACTAGATGCGATAGCCGCGGGTGCAAAAGCCGTTCGGATCATTAATGGGACAGACCCGGAGAGTTTTGCAAATGCTCTTGCAGGCCATGGCGGGACTTTGGTGAGTGCATGAAAAACCAAGAGTTCTTAAATCAGTGGTCCACAGTGATGCAAAATAACTATGGAGCACCGGCACTTGCCTTAGTCAGCGGAAAGGGATTGTTAGTCAAGGATGCAAACGGTCGGCAGTATCTAGATTTTCTAGGAGGGATTGCAACAAATGTACTGGGACATGCTCATCCGGCGATAGTTAAAGCGGTTACAAAGCAGGTCAATGTCCTTGGTCATGTGAGTAATTTTTACGCTCATCCAAACGCTCTTGCTTTAGCCCAGAAATTGAAAGAGATGACTGGTGATGGTGATGCGCGTGTTTTCTTTGCACAATCTGGTGCAGAGGCAGTTGAAGCTGCGATAAAGCTCTCACGACGCACGGGCCGTTCTCGAATGGTTGCTGCGCAAGGCGCCTTCCATGGCCGAACAATGGGTGCGCTCTCTTTGACTGGACAACCCTCTAAACGCGAGCCTTTTTTGCCTCTCTTAAAAGGCGTGAAACATGTCCCTTATGGCGATATTGAAGCTATGAGGCGTGCAGTAAATAAGAAGACTGCGATGGTAATCATTGAGCCAATTATGGGTGAGGCCGGTGTGATTGTTCCTCCACCTGACTATTTAGCGGGCATTCGCCAGATATGTGATGCAACGGGGGCACTTATGGTCGCCGATTGTGTGCAGACCGGAATTGGGCGAACAGGGGATTGGTTTGGTTATGAATACTCGGGGATCACCCCAGATGTCATCACACTTGCCAAAGGATTAGGTGGTGGCCTTCCCTTATCGGCCATGATCGCATGCGGGGCATCTGCCTATCTATTTGCACCTGGGGACCATGGCTCCACATTCGGCGCCAATCCCATAACGAGCGCGGCGGCTTTAGCAACGATTAATTTTATTGAGAAGAATAAATTGATGGCCGCGGTAAAAATCCATGAAAAGCAGTTGCTCCAAGAGATCGCGTTGATTCCAGGGGTCCTTGAGGTTCGAGGAGCCGGGCTCTTGATTGGAATCGAGCTCACGAAACCCCTCGCCGCCGAAGTTCTTCTTTCAATGCGGGATTCTGGAGTCCTGGTTAATGCCGCAACGGCGACGACGATACGGATTGCTCCCGCGTTGAACGTTTCTACTTCACAGATTAACTCCTTTATCTCGATTTTTCGAAAGGCAGTGACTCATGTCAATTCCTAGTGTTTCAGCGCGCCGGGCAAAAGCGATTTCATTGATCGAATCAGGAGTGGTGCATTCGCAGTCTGATTTGGTCGTTCTCTTGAAAAAATCTGGCTATCGAGTAACGCAGGCTACGGCGAGTCGAGATTTAGAGGAGATTGGTGCGGTGAGAGCTCGAGATAAAAATGGAGAATCTATCTATAAGATTTCAGGTTCAACCGATGAGGCCCTGGCACGTATCTCCCCGCTACCTTCAAAGCTCATCCTCTCGATAGATCACAGCGCCAACTTGACGGTCATACATACTCCGCCTGGGGCGGCTCAGTTCTTGGCAAGCTCCTTAGATCACGCACATTTAACTGGGGTCATTGGCACTATCGCAGGTGACGACACGATTATCCTTGTGACCAAGAAAGCAACCGGTGGGGCGCAGGTAGCGAAAGAATTGCGCTCCTATTCACAGACAAATGTTGGGAAGTTGTAAATGGCGCTCTGGGGTGCGAGGTTTTCGCAAGGTATCGCCGATGCCACCTTTGCTCTTTCACGTAGCGTTGACTTCGATTGGCGACTTGCACCATACGATCTTCGCTCCTCTCTTGCTCACGTAGCAGCTCTTGAAAGTGGTGAGATTCTCACAAGCGCCGATGCCGCATTGATTAAATCCGCTCTCAAGGAGTTAGCGCTGCAAGTTGCTTCGGGGGAATTCACCCCGATCGCAATTGATGAAGATGTTCACAGCGCCCTTGAACGTGGACTCACTGAGAAGTTGGGGGCACTGGGGGGAGCAATCCGAGCTGGGCGATCACGTAACGATCAAGTTACTACTGACTTGCGCCTGTTTGCTATCGATCACATGTTGGAGATCGCCCTGCTGCTAACAAGTATGCAGGGTGCAATACTGAAAAAAGCGGCAGAGTACGTCTTTGATAGCGCCCCAGGGTTTACCCACATTCAACACGCGCAACCCGTTTCATTTGGCCATGAATTGGCCAAGCATGCACATGCCTTTGCTCGTGATCTTGATCGAATAATCGATTGGTTAGCTCGTTCATCTATTAGCTCCCTTGGTGCGGGGGCGCTCTCTGGCTCGGCTCTTGCCTTGGACCCTGTGGCCACAGCCAAAGATCTAGGTTTCTCTGCGAGTTTTTCGAATAGCATCGATGCCGTCAGTGACCGAGATTACGTCGCTGAGGCTCTCTTTATCTGCGCTTTGATCGGAACGCATCTCTCACGTATAGGGGAGGAGTGGACCCTTTGGGCCTCAAGTGAGTTTGCTTGGGCGAAGGTATCTGATGCTTACGCAACGGGATCCTCCATCATGCCTCAGAAGAGGAATCCAGATGTTGCCGAACTCGCGCGGGGAAAATCTGGACGTCTCGTTGGCAACCTTGTCTCGCTTTTGACGACGCTGAAGGGTTTGCCCTTTGCCTACAACCGAGATCTACAGGAAGATAAAGAACCTCTCTTCGATAGTGTCGATACCTTGTTGCTTCTACTTCCAGCGGTAACTGGCATGATTTCAACCACTGAGTTTGATCGCGAGAAAATGAAATCAGCCACTGCGTTGGGCTTCACTTTGGCAACTGACATCGCCGACTACCTGGTTGGCAAAAAGATTCCATTTGCAACTGCCCATGAAGCCGCTGGGGCGTGCGTGCGCCTGTGCGAAGCAAGTGAGCGCCAGCTGCATGAGCTCACCGATGAGGAGTTCGCTTCGATTCACTCCGAACTTGATCCCCACGTTCGCTCAGTTTTGACGGTCTCTGGGGCGCTCTCCTCGCGCACAACTGCTGGTGGCACTGCGCCAGTGCTTGTACAAGCTCAGATTGATGGCGCACTCACTGCAAACAATGCGCAACACAGCGCAATTGCCGGCAAGCACCAGGCGTTTAAAGAGATGATGGGCTCATGAATCTGATCGAGGATCTGCGCTGGAGAGGTTTGATTGCGCAATCCACCGATGAAAAGGCGTTGATCGAGACGCTCAAGAAACCGATAACGGCATACATTGGCTTTGATCCCACAGCTCCTTCTCTGCACGTTGGTAATCTCGTTGTGCTCTTAGTCCTTCGCCGTTTTCAGCTCGCTGGCCACAATCCCATCGCCTTAGTGGGCGGGGCTACAGGACTTGTCGGAGATCCCAGCGGGCGAAGTGATGAACGCACGCTCAATAGCACCGAGACCGTGCAAGGGTGGGTAGGTTCTATCCGAAGTCAGCTATCTGCATTCTTGGATTTTGACACAAAGAGTAATCCAGCGATAGTTGTCAATAATTTGGATTGGACTTCACCACTGACTGCCATTGAGTTTCTACGCGATATCGGCAAGCACTTTTCGGTCAATCAGATGCTCGCCAAGGACTCAGTTGCCTCACGCCTAGAATCAGGTGGCATTTCTTATACTGAGTTTTCATATCAGGTTCTACAGGCTTATGACTATCTTGAACTCTTTCGAAGAAATGATTGCACATTACAAATCGGCGGCTCTGATCAGTGGGGAAATATAGTCGCCGGTTTAGATCTCATTCGCCGGGTAGAGTCAGGTAGTGCACATGCGCTGACAATCGCCCTTCTTGCAAAATCCGATGGATCGAAATTTGGCAAGAGCGCGAGTGGAAGCATTTGGCTAGATCCGCAGATGACCTCACCCTATGCTTTCTTTCAATTTTGGTTAAATACTGAAGATAAGGACATCATTAATTTCCTCAAGATATTCTCATTTAAATCTCATGAAGAGATCATGCAGTTAGAGAAAGCGCACGCCATAAATCCTGGCCTTCGTGAGGCGCACCGTGAGTTAGCACGAGAGTTAACGACTCTGGTGCATGGCGCAGATGCAACTGTTCGTGCGCAGGCCGCAGCACAGGCACTCTTTGGTCAAGGAGATCTTCGCGAATTAGATGAGGCCACTCTTATGAGCGCTATGGCCGAACTACCGCGTGCAAGCATTTCGAAAGATGATGAAATTCCAACTTGGGTTGATCTCTTGGCGTTAACAGGCATAGTTGAATCTAAATCCGCGGCCAGGCGGGTTGTTACCGATGGCGGGGCATATCTGAACAATGAAAAGGTAACCAGCGCAGATTTCGCTCCCTCAAAAGATGAGTTTTTATGCGGTAAATATGCGATTTTACGAAAAGGTAAGCGGGATCTGGCCGCTATCGAACTGATTTAGCGTTACTGGATTTTCACTAATAATCCCCTGAAAGCGCAGCCCGTCAATGGAATTAGCTGTTTATCACTTCAGATCTTGGTTGAAATGCCAATTTGACCCTGCTGGGCCTGCGGGCTATAGTTGCCCTCCTGCTGTGAAACGGACGAATTAGGCCGAATAGCGGAAATCCCCAGCCTTAGCCCTATCTCAGACCGGTTTGACCGTGCCTGAGGCCATGGACTATGTTTGGCGGTCTGCCCTGAAAATAGGAGAGTTCCTAGGACCAGTGCGCATCCGTACCTTGAGAACTCAACAGCGTGCCATAAGTCAATGCAAAGAATGCCATTAAGTGGCTTTATTTGACATGCTTTAAATAGCGAGAGACCAATGCTCTGCACTGGTTTTGTCACATAGTCATGGCGAAAGAAATACTTCAATGAGGTATGACCGTTAAAAGC
>JABMMN010000067.1 GCA_013205535.1 Candidatus Planktophila sp. | reverse complement strand
GCCTAGGAAATGCGAGATACTTTCCCTCTTGCTTTAGCAGCCTTACATATCTCAAAGGAGTCTTCCCATGGCAGCCATGAAACCGCGCACAGGTGATGGTCCCATGGAGGTCACCAAGGAGGCGCGCTCGTTGGTCATGCGAATTCCTCTTGAGGGAGGCGGACGCCTGGTAGTTGAGCTCAACCCGGAAGAGGCAAATAATTTAAGCGCCGCTCTTCATGCCGCAGTCGGTTTAGTCAAAAAGTAAAGCAACCTTAGGCGATAGCCCTCTACGAATGTCTTGGACTCTTGCTAGCGCACCTATAAACCTCAAAGCCGCTATCTCTGCAGATGTGATTGCGCTGGCCTACGTCAGTGATGGCGCTGATGGCTTCGTTTTTCAAGGCCCAGAGCGGATTGTAGAAGATATTGCGCAGTATTTCGAGATTGATCTCCAAGACAAACTCTCGTTTTTCTCACCTACAGGCAAGGTAGGTGAGATATTTGAAATCCCCGTCAATGGGAAAAACTGCTCGACAGATCGGATTTATTTGACGGCAATCGGTGATGCGACGACAGCATCCTTTCGTGTTGCTGCAACTGCCATCGCTCGCAAAGTGAGGGGCAAGAAAGTAACGGTTTACTCTGCATGTGCAGTCAAAAGCTTTGATGTTAGTGCTCATGCCATCTCATTGACCATGGGTGCATACCTCTGGAGTTTAAAAAGCGCAGCGCCCGCTCAAGCCCCCACTTTCTTAGTAGCAACCAATGAAAATGAGGTATTTGATGCTGCTCATATTTTTGCGAAAGCTATTGCGCTCGCTCGCGATCTGGTCCATACGCCTTCTAATATTAAGACTCCTGCGTGGTTGGCTGGGCAAGCCCAAGAGCTAGCACAATCAACTGGATTAAAAGTCAGAGTTCGCAGTGGGAGAGATCTCAAAGAGTTCGGTGGTTTACAGGCCGTAGGTGGCTCATCACCAAAGCCCGGACCACGCTTTATCGAGATCGCCTATGCCCCGAAAGATAAGAAGAGATCTCATGATGCACTGCCGCATGTAGTTCTCGTCGGTAAGGGAATCACATTTGATACGGGTGGGATCTCACTCAAGCGTCCCTACGATTCTATGATTGCGATGAAGTCTGATATGGCAGGGGCTGCAGCGATCTTGGCAACTCTTACTGCAGTTGAAGAGCTACAACCAAATGTCCGAGTCACTGCATTAATGATGTGTGCTGAAAACGCTATCTCAGCCACTGCCCAGCGGCCCAGTGATGTCATAAAGCATTATGGGGGTACGACCGTTGAAGTCATTAACACAGATGCAGAGGGTCGCCTTGTCCTTGCAGATGGCCTTGCCTACGCCGACATCAATCTAGATCCCGATTATTTGATTGATATCGCAACTCTCACCGGAGCTGTGACGCTAGGTCTTGGGCGTCAGTTTGCAGCCATGTACACACGAGATGACAAGTTGGCAAAATCCTTCGAAGTAGCGGGTGAGCATTCTGGAGATCGCATCTGGCGAATGCCCCTCATCGATGATTACAAAGACTCTTTAGCAAGTGATGTCGCAGATTTTAATCATGCCGCTGAAAAAGCAGAATACTCTGCAGGCTCGGTAACAGCGGCCCTGTTTCTTGAACACTTTGCTGGAAATCGCCGATGGTTGCATCTAGATATCGCAGGTACAGGCCGTAGTGAAGTGGATGCAGGAGAGAATATAAAAGGTGGTACAGGTTTCGGTGTCCGTCTACTTACCTCATGGATCACCACGCTCAAATGAAGACCGATCCACACTCATACGCTGAAAACTTCATTCCTGAGGATCACTTTAAGTCGCAAGCGCGTGCACGTGGTATTGAAGTTGGAGCAGTGGATGTAACCCCAGGTGCCGGAGCCTATCTTCGTCATATTGCGTTTTCATTATCTGCCCAATCAGTTGTCGAAGTCGGTACAGGCTCGGGAGTCGGCAGTCTCTGGCTCCTTGATGGCATGCTCAATAGTGGAACTCTGACCTCAATCGATGATGAGATGGAGCACACTCGAATCGCAAAAATCGCTTTGAGCGATGCAAACATTGCTCAAATACGATATCGCCTCATCACCAACTCTGTTTTAGATGTGATTTCAAAGTTGACTGATCGTGCTTATGACTTAGTTGTCCTGCGCCATAACCCGCAAGAGTTGGCCTTTGTGATAGGAGAGGCACACCGGATCCTGCGAAGTGGCGGGGCCTTGGTCATCGATAACTTCTTTGGAGGATCCAAAGTCTGTGATCCCGCCCAGCGCGATCCAAAGACCGTCTCTCTGCGCGATGCTGGCAAGATCATCAAGAACGATACGGAGCGCTGGATGAGTACCCTTATTACAACAGGTGACGGTTTGTTAGTCGCCACGAAGTTGTAGGAGACTAGTTACATGATTTTTCCACGCGTAAAGCGAAGTGAGCACTCACTCCCCTGGTGGGAGAGTGGGAGCAAAAGTAAGAGCTCACGGGTAAGTATCGTTCTGGTCGCACTCCTGGCCAGCAGTATTGGTGGCCTTCTAGGAACCACTGCAACGGGTGGCGCTCTATTTCAAGGGGCGAATTTAGTCTCCTCATCAAGTGTCATTGAGAGAGCACCTGATTCTGTCGCAGGGATCGCCGCACGTGTTCTTCCATCGGTAGTCTCTATCGCCACACGAGGCAGTGGTGGTAGCGGTACTGGATCTGGCTTCATCATCGATAGCCGTGGTTTGATATTGACCAACAACCACGTAATTGCATCGGTCGCTAACTCTGGTGGCACATTGCGCGTTCGACTCAATAATGGTGATGTCTACAATGCAAAGATTATTGGACGAGATTCCTCATATGATCTTGCGGTCATCAAGATAGTCGCCACAAATTTGCCTGCGCTGCAATTTGGAGATAGCGATAAGATCGAAGTTGGAGACTCCGTGATTGCTATTGGTTCACCACTTGGATTATCCGGCACAGTGACTCTAGGAATAATCAGTGCAAAGAACCGTCCTGTGACTGCCGGTGGATCGGCAAGTGAAAACTCCTTTATCAATGCTCTGCAAACAGATGCCGCTATAAACCCAGGTAACTCAGGTGGGCCATTGGTTGATGCGACTGGTTCGGTAATCGGGGTCAACTCTGCAATTGCATCGCTGGGATCATCATCACAGACTGGCTCAATAGGCCTAGGTTTTGCGATTCCTATCAACCAAGCGCGCAAGACTGCTGAGCAGTTGATCAAAAATGGTAAGGCGACATATCCGATTTTGGGCGTCTCTTTAGATATGAGTTACACAGGCTTAGGTGCTCTCGTCTCTAAATCCGCCTCTGGAGTCATGGCAGGTGGACCAGCACAAAAGGCAGGGTTGAAGCCGGGCGATATTATCTTTGAGTTTGAGAAGCGAGAGATAAATGCCGCTGAAGATCTCATAGTCGCTGTACGTGCCAAAAACGTCGGAGATAGTGTCAGAATCAAATATCAGCGTGATGGCAAAGAGTTCTCCACCACGATAATTCTAGTTGCAGCAAAGGATTAATCACATGTTCTTTGATATCGGTGCCGGTGAACTTTTGGGTCTAGCGGTTTTGGCCATGATCTTGGTTGGGCCTGATCGGCTTCCAAAGGTTGCCATCGAGGCGGCAAAGATGATGAAGAAGCTCCGTTCACTCTCTCAGATTGCAACGAGTGAGTTAAAAGAGAGTCTCGGACCTGGATTTGAAAATCTCCAACCCGCCGATCTTCACCCCAAAACATTTGTCAAGAAGCAGTTGGCAGATCTCATGGATGATAAACCAGTAGTAAAAGTGAATCGTCCTGAGCCACGGATTGATCCGGATCTCATATGAGTCTGATAGATGAGATAACAACTGCTCTGACAGGTGTGCAAGACCCTGAACTTCACCGATCGATCACAGAACTCGGAATGGTCGCGAAGCTCAGTGAAGATGCAGGAGATGTCTCTCTCACTATCCTTCTGACGATCTCAGGCTGTCCGATGCAGGATCGATTACGTTCAGATATAACAGGTGCTGTCACAACTGTGCCTGGGGTTAAGAGTGTGAATCTTACTTTTGATGTGATGTCGCAGGAACAACGCGATAATGTGAAAAAGATTATGCGCAATGGTCGCGAAAAATTTATTCCATTTGCACAACCCGACTCTCTGACCCGTGTCATTGGGATCGCATCAGGCAAAGGTGGAGTTGGAAAGTCCTCAGTTACAGCAAACCTTGCAGTCGCAGCGGCTGCGAAGGGTTTGCGGGTAGGGATATTAGATGCCGATGTTTATGGCCACTCAATCCCTCGCTTGATGGGCTTGATGGGCCAACGTCCAACGGCGATCGATCAAATGTTCATCCCCCTAGAGTCATTTGGTGTGAAAACCGTCTCTATGGAGATGTTTAAGCCAGAGCGCAGCGATGCAGTGGCATATCGAGGTCCGCTTCTACATCGAGTCCTTGAGCAGCTCTTATCGGATGCTTATTGGGGAGATTTAGATCTGCTGCTGATTGACCTTCCACCTGGCACTGGCGATCTTGCAATCTCACTCGGACAACTGATTCCAACCTCAGAGATTTTAGTAGTGACAACACCACAGGTTGCAGCCGCTGAAGTCGCTGAACGTGCAGGCAGGATTGCACACCAGATTCACCAACGGGTCATCGGTGTCATTGAAAATATGTCGGAGTACACCGATCCTGTAACAGGCGCAGTTGTCTCACTCTTTGGAAACGGTGGAGGAGAGGAGACAGCCAAGCGCCTCTCCCTACTAGTCGGAAGTGATGTCGCTTTACTAGGTAAGATTCCATTTAGTGCCGACCTTCGCTTAGGTGGAGATGCGGGAATTCCGATTGTTATCTCTGACCCGCAGTCTGCAAGCGCTAAAGCCCTTTATGAGATTACCGAGAAACTGATAAAGCGCAGTACGTCATTACTTGGTGTCCGACTGGGAATTACTTCGTAGTTCGCTCACAACCTCTTTAGCCAAGTCTGAGAGTTCACTACGAAGGAATTCACGTGTGGCTACCTCTCCAAGTGAGATTCGAAGAGCTGCAATTTCACGAGTCAAATACTCTGCATCGGCGATACTGCGCTCATTGCGCGCCCTATCTTCGTTGAGCTGAATCCGCTCTCGGTCGGCCTGTCGATTCTGTGCCAACAAGATAAGTGGCGCTGCATATGATGCTTGAAGCGAGAGAATGAGAGTAAGAAATATGAATGGAAAGTCATCAAAGCGTAGATCCACTGGAGCAAGGAAGTTCCAGATGACCCACGTCAAAACAAAGACGGTCATATAGACTAAAAATCGAGCAGTTCCTAAGAAGCGTGCAAAGCGCTCAGATAAGCGGCCAAACGTCTCTGCATCATAGTTAGGGCGCAGTGAGCGTCGAGTTTCGCGAGGGGTGTCTAAACCTTGGGTGCGTGCCATCCTTAACCCTCCTTGTATGCGATGGGAGTTTTTTCTCGGTGCTCATGTCGCCAGTTATCTGGCAACATATGATCGAGAACATCATCGACAGTTATAGCGCCCAATAAGCGAGTATTAGCATCAAGAACGGGCAAGGAGAGCAAGTTGTAGCTGGCCAAGTGGGATGAAACCTCATGTAAAGATGCATCTGGGTTTACTCCTCGTGAGTGTGTATCCAGGATTGAACCCAGAAGAGTTGAAGGTGGCTCACGTAACAATCGCTGGTAGTGGACGGTTCCCATAAATCGCCCCGTTGGAGTCTCATAAGGAGCACGTGTGACAAATATCTGTGAGGCCAGCGCTGGAGAGATCTCCTCTTTCCTCACAGCGGCAAGCGCGTCCGCGACAGAGTAATCAGCGCTCATAACGATTGGCTCAGTAGTCATCATTCCACCGGCTGAATAATCCTCGTAGTGCATCAGACGCAAAACATCTTGAGCATCATCTGGCTCCATCAAATCAATCAATGCCTCTGCACGCTCTTGTCCAATTTCGCGTAACAAATCTGCAGCATCATCTGGATCCATTTCACCGAGAACATCGGCCGCTCTCTCACCCTCTAACTCGGCCAAAAGGGAGACACGGGCATTCTCATCCATCTCTTCTAAAACATCGGCAAGTCGATCATCGGCAAGTCCACTAGCAATTTCTACCCGGCGTTTAGATGGAAGGTCCTGTAAAACAGTCGCTAAATCCGCTGCACGAAGATTTGTGAGAGTAGATAAAAGATTAGTTACGCCTTGGTTCAACTCAGTATGTGCAAAACCAATTACTTCTTCCCAGCTGAGAGTTGCTGTAGCTCCACGACGTCGAAGTCCCTGACTAGGGCGCATGATATGCACACGACTAATGAACCAGTCTTTGCTTTCATTCTGCTCCATACCCAAGTCTTCTACAGTCACTGTCTCATCAGATGCAATTAATTTGATTGTGCGATTGACCATATCGCTTAGGACAAGAACTTCTCCGGGGATTGTTTCATAGCGGCGCATATTGAGAAGTCCAGTAATTACCACTGCACCATTTTCAATCGATGTGACTCGTGTAATCGGAACAAAGACACGTCGACGTAATGGAACTTCTACGACAAGACCTAAAATTCGTGGTGCCAGATTATCGGTGCGAAGGGTCGCAACAGCATCTCGCACCTTCCCTACTGGATCACCATTAGGGTCGAAGACCGCGGTGCCTGCAAGACGGGCGAGAAATACTCGGTTCAGGAGATTGCTGCTCATGTCCTAAGGGTACCTTTGTCTCATGAGTGCAAGTGAAGAGTTTTTAAGCCAACCTCACATTCGTGATAGCCATACGGCCATACCTGCACGTCCTGACCTGATACGCCTGGGGGTAGGAATGATTGGGATCGGTACATCGGGTCCACTCATTGCCATGAGCATCATGCCGATTCCTACCCTCATCTTTTGGCGAAATTTAGGTGGTGCTCTATTGAGCCTGCCATTTGCAATACGCCATAGTGGTAATCGCAATGGTGTGAAATGGTCAATTATCGCTGGCGTTATTCTGGCTCTTCACTTTATTGGGTTTTTTCTAGCAATGCGTTGGACAACTGTCGCCGCTGGTACAGCCTTAGTCGCACTACAACCAATATTTGCCGCACTTTTCATCAAAATCAGTGGTGGCCATATTCCATCAAAGGTATGGCTAGGAATGATCATTAGTTTTGCAGGAGTCTTACTCATCTCTGGAGTAGATCTAACAATCTCTTTGCGCGCCTTCTTAGGAGATGTGGCGGCACTGGTTTCAGCAGCCCTTTCTGCCCTCTATGTCATGGCTGGAGCACGGGCACAACGTACGATTGAAACCTCAACATATACAACCATCTGCTATTTTGTTTGTGCGATGAGCGCACTTCCGTTCGCTCTTTTGTCTGGTTACTCACTCTTTGATTTCTCAGCGCGTGAGTGGTGGATTTTGTTAGCTCTCATTATTGGTGCGCAAATCCTGGGTCATACAATGTTGAATGCGACACTCAAGCGTGTATCACCTGCAATAGTCTCTCTCATCATTTTTTTCGAGGTCCCGATCGGCTCACTTCTTGCATTATGGTGGCTCAATCAGAGACCTCCTCTTGGAATCTTGCCTGGCATCGCATTGATTTTGATCGGCTGTGTTCTAGTAGTCACCCGAACCCGAACCGCTACCTTAGAGACTTCACAATGATCGACTTACATACACATACGAATAAAAGTGATGGCACAGATACTCCACGTGAACTCATAAATAAGGCGATTTCGATGGGTATAAGCCTTCTTGGTTTGACTGATCACGATACGACCGCGGGATGGATGGAGGCGGCGCAGAGCGCACGGGGGAGTATCTCACTTGCATTAGGTAGCGAGATCTCTTGCCTAAGCGATGATGGGACGAGTGTGCACATGCTGGGCCTGCTCTTTGACGGTAATGATAAAGAGATGCAGGAGATGCTCGAGGCCGTGCGCGATGGAAGGGTGCCCCGTATGCAAAAGATAATCGCAAAGATGCAGGCAGCGGGCTTTGATATTTCTATGGAGGATGTGGAGGCGGCCCGGCCTCCAGGAGCAACTCTTGGGCGCCCACATCTTGCCGATGCCCTCGTTAATAAAAAGATAATCAAATCTCGTGATGAGGCCTTTCAAGGAATGCTCAACAATAATTCTCAATTTTATGTCTCTCATGCTGCGCCAACTCCATTGGATGCGATTAGGATCATAAAAAAAGCTGGAGGTGTCTCTGTTATTGCACACCCATTTGCCTCATTGCGAGGCAAGATCCTCAAAGCCGCTGATTTTGCGGAGTTGGCAAAGGCTGGTCTAAATGGAGTTGAAGTTGATCATCGAGATCAGAACCCGGATGAACGTGGGATGTTGCGTAATATCGCCACAGAGTTAGGGCTTGTAGTAACTGGTGCAAGTGACTATCACGGCAGCGGTAAACTCAATGCTCTCGCTGAATTTCAAACCTCTCCTGACCAATGGGAGAAGTTAGAGTCACAAGCGAATCAGCGACGGGTGGTGAGTACATGAAGATAGTTCAGATAAGCGCACTCACATTTGCAATTCAATCCTTTGTGACCCTGTTCGTCATCATGGATCCACCAGGGGCGACACCTGTCTTTTTAGCCCTTGTAGCAGACAAGAGTCCACGAGAGCGTCGTATCTTGGCAATCAAGGCTGCGGCGGTCTCTTTCTTGGTCATCACACTCTTTGCTCTATTTGGCCGCTTCATCTTGAGTTATCTCAATATCTCCATGGCCGCCCTTCAAGCCGCTGGAGCTCTGCTCTTACTCCTGATCTCACTTGATCTGCTCACTGGTGGCTCTGGTGCCTCAAAAAATAAGGGCTCAGATTCGAACATCGCATTGGTTCCACTTGGGACACCACTACTTGCAGGCCCTGGCGCAATTGTTGCCACGATGATTTTCGTACAAAACGCCGATACGAGCGCTCGGGTTATTGGCTTGGTTGCAGCCGTTGTTGGGGTTCATATAGCCATTGCCGCCGCACTCATGGCCTCAACCTTTATTTTGAAGGTGATTAAACAGGCAGGAGTCACATTAGTGGCTCGGATCGCAGGTTTATTGTTGGCAGCAATTGCAGTGCAGATGTTAGTGAATGCGATCCGCATCTTTATCTCTGAATAGATTTATTTGAATTTTTTAGTTCTTGTTCGAGTTCTCTCAATTTTTTTCTTGGGAGCCGCAGCCTTATGAGAGACAACATCTCTTCGTGTTGTTGTAGAGGACTTGTTTTCTGCTCGCACAACTGGCTTTGCTTTCACCATACGACCAGTCGATCCAGTTGGAATATTGAGAACTTCAAAGAGATGAGGTGATGATGAGTATGTCTCTTCAGGTTCAGTGAGTCCCAGTTCTAGGGTTTGATTAATCATCTTCCAGCGTGCGAGCTCGTCCCAATCGACAAAGGTGACAGCAATACCATCAGCACCAGCACGCGCGGTACGACCAATTCGATGAACATATGTCTTCTCATCCTCTGGGCATTGATAGTTAATCACGTGAGTGATGCCCTCAATATCGATTCCACGTGCAGCCACATCGGTAGCCACTAAAACATCTGACTTACCGGCCTTGAAATCACCTAGGGCTTTTTCACGAGCACCTTGGCCAAGATCGCCGTGGATCGTATCGGCTCTAAAGCCCCGCTCAATAAGGTCATCGGCCGTCTTTTGACAAGTTCGCTTGGTCCGGCAGAAGACGATAGTGGGTCCACGTCCATCGGCTTGAAGAATTCGGGCCAGCATCTCAATCTTGTCCATAGCGTGGGCGCGCAGAACATGTTGTTTGATCTTTGTTACAACGGCACCTTCATCTTCACTATCCTGCGTACGGATATGAATCGGTTGATTCATGAAACGGCGTGCAAGGGCGATGATGTCTCCAGGCATCGTTGCCGAGAAAAGCATGGTCTGTGTGCGCTTAGGGGTATTTGCAAGAATTTTTTCGACATCGGGAAGGAAACCAAGATCCAACATCTCATCGGCCTCATCTAAAACTAATCGAGAGACCTCCTTTAACTTCAATTGTCCCTGACGAGATAGGTCCAATAAGCGACCTGGAGTGCCAACTACGATCTCAATGCCAGCTTGTAACGCCTCTATCTGAGGTTCGAATGCACGCCCACCATAAACAGCCAATGTGCGGATTCCACGATTGCTTGCTAACTCGTCAATGTCGCGTGTGACCTGAGTACATAGTTCGCGAGTAGGGACAACGATAAGAACTTGAGGTACTCCTTTGGTTGCAAACTCCGCCCATTCCGGATCATTAGGTGCAATGACACGCTCAATCACTGGAATTCCAAAAGCTAAGGTCTTACCTGTCCCGGTCTTTGCCTGTCCAATGACATCTCCATCACCGAGTGCGATCGGTAAAACCATCTCTTGAATTGCAAAAGGTTCGGTGAAGCCATGGGCATGGAGCGCCTCGATGGTCTCTGGGCGAAGTGGAAGTTCGGCGAATGTCAGTGACACGTTATGCGGCGCCGAAGCCGACTCGACGCGAGCCAGATTCGCCGACTTCGACAAATCCAATCTTGTCTGCCGGGACGATAATCTCATGTCCGCGTACATCAGTGAGAATGAGCGGTTTACTACCGGCAAGGGCTTCGGTAACGGCGCTTTTGATATCAATCGCACTCATCGCACTCTCGAAAACAATGTCACTGGCAACGCGTATGACAGCGATGCGAACCTCTGTTTTTATTGCAATTTCATTTTTCTTTGTGGCCATAGTCAGAGTCTATCGGCCTTTAATTACGTGGGAAACCTGAAATACCTCTCCACATGAGGTTATATACGAGCTCTACTGCTTGTTCACGAGTCAATGTGCTGTCCCGATCCAACCAATGGCGTGCCGTGACCTGGGCATAACCAATCATTCCTACACCCAACAGCATTGAAGCCTCGCGAGGAAGTCCAGTATCGATCGAGATGACGGCACTTACTGCAGCTGCGCAGTCATATGTCATGCGATTGAGTCGCTCTCTCACAGATGGCTCGACACTCATATCACTTTCAAATAGCAGTCTAAATGCCTCACCCTCCCTCTCAATAAAGGCAAAATAAGCGTCAACGGTTGCATGAACGCGATTGGCGTTATCTGGGGTTGATGCGATCGCTCTCTGAATTTCAAATACTAGTGAGTCAATATGCAGATCTAGAACTGCGAGATAGAGCTCGAGTTTGGATGGGAAGTGTTGATACAAGACGGGTTTACTGACATGTGCCCGGTCGGCAATCTCATCCATAGCTGCAGAGTGATAGCCAGCGACAGTAAATATCTCAAGGGCCGCAGAAAGAAGCAGCGCCCTGCGCTCATCCCGAGGCAGACGTGCCTTACTTAATGCATCTGCAGTAGTCATCGGTGTAATCGTAGAGGAATTTCACTACTTTTCGCCAATGCTTAGCACCATAGCGCGAGCGGGGTGGTGGGCCCACTCACGCAAGACGCAGAGTGATTTAAACGCCGTCCCTATGGAGCCAACATATCTATCCAACAGGTACGGTGTGCTCATGAGAGATTCCTATGCCGGATACCGAATCCTCTTAGTCCATGCACACCCAGATGATGAGACGATTAATAACGGTGCGACGATGGCACTGTATTGCGCACGTGGCGCAAAGGTCACTCTCGTAACATGCACGCGAGGCGAAGAAGGCGAAGTTCTAGTACCAGGGCTCGCTCACCTTGCGAGCTCACATGATGATGACTTGGGTACCCACCGTGAACTAGAGCTTAAAAATGCAATGTTTGAACTTGGAGTCAGTGATTATCGTTTCTTGGGTAACTATCGTGATAGCGGAATGATGGGAACTCCCACCAATGATCGCCCCGATGTTTTTTGGCAGAGTGATCTTAATGAAGCAGCGCTGCTGCTTGTAAAGATCATTGATGAAATCAAGCCCCACATCCTGATCACATATGACGAGATTGGTGGTTATGGACATCCTGATCACATCAAAGCCCATAGTGTGGCGATGAGGGCAAGTGAGATATCACAATGGCAGATACCAAAAATTTATTGGAATACTACGCCTAAGTCAGTAATCGCAGCTGGTATGGCCGCTATGAAAGAAGTCGGCTCTGATTTCTTTGGTAGTGATGACATAGATGATATTCCCTTTGCCAAGGATGATTCATTTGCAACGACTTTGATCGATGGAAATGAGTTTGTTGATGCCAAGATGGCGGCGATGAGGGCTCATAAAACCCAAATCGCTCTCGATGGTCCATTCTTTGCGCTATCCGATAACTTGGGCTTAGCGATCTGGGGTCAGGAGTATTACACGTTAGTGCGTGGTGAGAAATCTCCACCATTCGATGGCAATTCGCGCGAAATTGATCTCACCTCAGGGATCACTCTCTGATGCGTTTCATCTACTCGATTTTATTGGGATCTGCTTTGGGAGCTGGATCAGTCTTTCTGCATGGCTCGTTAAAACCATTGGGACTATTTCTGAGTCTTGCGGCCACGTGTGCCGGAGTCTGGAGTATCGGAAGAATTTGGGGTGGCCGCAACCTTCGAATCATTGCAAGCTTTGCATGGCTGCTCGTAGTTCTTCGAGCTGGTTTTCCTGGAGTAAGTGATGAGTACCTTATTGAAGGTACTGCCGTTGGGGTCTCGCTCATCAATGGTGGATTTCTTATCTTGCTTCTTGCCGTGTTGATCCCTGCTTAGCGCCAACTCCAACTTTGCCCGTCTTTGCCATCACTAATCTCTAAACCAGTAGTCTCCAACTCATTGCGCAAACTATCACTCTCACTCCATCGGTGTTCATTTCGGGCAATCAAACGTGCATCTAGAAGGCTCTGCTGCTCCTTTGAAATCTCTTTCACCACAGGGGCTCGCGATAAATCCAAGGCTAGGACCTTATCGGCGTACAAGAACCTGGCCCGCTTTTGAGCATCACTGATCTCAACATTTTTTTCTATTGCTCGTATTCGCTGTAGTGCCCGGGGTGTATCAAGATCACTCTCCATCGCACTGAGGAACTCACTATCCTCCAGTATCTCCTCTGAATCTCCCCATTGGATCATTTTTTTGCGCCACCTACCTAATGTTGAGTGAGCGCTCTCGAGTGAGATCCAAGTCAGATCCATTTGTGAGCGGAACCGGTTTTCTAAAAAGCATAATCGTGCAGCCAAAGGATCTAAACCTCGCACAATAAGATCAGAGACCAGGACAACATTTCCCGAACTCTTTGACATTTTGCGCCCTTCGAACAAAAGATGCTCACCATGTACCCATAAATCAACGGTTTCAACGCCAAGAGTGGCATCAGATTGAGCCCGTTCATTTTCATGGTGGGGAAAGCGCAGATCGATACCACCAATGTGTATGTCAACATGTTTATTCAAAAAATGCATAGACATCGCTGAGCACTCGATATGCCAGCCTGGAAAGCCAGCGCCCCATGGTGAGTCCCAGATCATTTCGCTGCGTGCACCGGCGTATTTCCAGAGTGCCCAGTCTGCATGAAAGCGTTTTCCACCCTCATCTGTGTATTCATAGTTATGGCCTGGTTTGAGATCTTTCAAGCGATTACCGCTGATCTGCCCGTAACCCTCAAATGCTTGAGCATCAAAGTAGACCGTTTGATCGCTACCGATATAGGCAAAGCCCTTGTTGATCAGATCGGTGATCATTTCGATCATCAATTCGATCGATTCGCTGGCACGTGGATATTTATCTGCCGGCCTAACGTTTAGAAGCGCTAAATCTCTATGAAAGTGCTCCTCATACATCTGAGCGATCTCAAAGGGATCTTTTTTTTCGGTCTGAGCTTGGGAGAGCATCTTGTCCTGTCCAATCACATCTTCAGACATATGGCCCACATCCGTAATGTTTTGAACAAGGTCGACCCTGCCGCCAGCGAGTTCAATAGTCCGGCGGATGAGATCGCTCAGGACGAAAGTTCGCAGATTCCCGACATGGGCATCGCGATATACGGTGGGCCCACAGCAATAGATATTGGCGCGACCATTAGTCGTGCCGATGGGCCTGACTGTGCGAGTCAGAGTGTCATAGATCGAAAGTGTCATGGTGTAGCGATCACTTCTCTCCAGATAAAGATCTCATCATGAGAGAAAGTTATAAGTTGGCCATGGCGATTGCGTAAGGAGTTTGTGCTCTCAAGAATCCCGACGATATCGCGGAAACCCCCACCAGGCTCGTGCAAGCGGATAGTCACTCGCTTGCCGACTAAGGGTATAAATCGACCCTCAAGCTCTCCCACCATAGGCCAACGATAATCCCTTGATTCAATATCGCGCGTCACCACCCGATACGATTAGAATTGGCACATAGAAATAGTCAAACTGGAGGAAAGAATCGTGACCTACATAATCGCAGAGCCGTGTGTCGATGTGAAAGATAAATCCTGCATCGAAGAGTGTCCTGTGGACTGCATCTATGAGGGCTCTCGGATGTTATATATCCAACCCGATGAGTGCGTCGACTGCGGGGCCTGCGAGCCCGTCTGTCCCGTTGAAGCGATTTATTATGAGGATGATGTGCCTGCCCAATGGAAAGACTCTCTAAAGATCAATACAGAGTTTTTTCTTCAGATTGGCTCTCCAGGTGGCGCGGCCAAGATGGGCCCCACGCAAGGCGATCACCCACAGATAGCCGCTCTTGCTCCTAAGAGTGAGTAAGTACTTTTGCGCACGCGGCTCCCAGATTTTCCATGGGATGCATTAGCCCCCTTTGGTGAGATTGCCCGTGCACACTCCGGGGGAATCATTGATCTATCCCAAGGTACGCCAATTGATCCAACTCCAGATTTTATTCAAAAGGCCTTTCAAGAGGCATCGAACTCTCCTAGCTATCCATTGACGGCCGGAACCCCTGAGCTTCGCACAGCGATTAAAAAGTGGGCCACAGATCGTTTAGGTGCAACGGGTGATTTTGATGTGCTTCCAGTAATTGGCTCCAAAGAGTTAGTGGCTTGGCTTCCAACAATTCTGGAGTCAAAGAAGGTTCTGATTCCAAAAATCGCATATCCGACCTATCACGTTGGCGCATTGATCGCTGGGGCACAGTCGATCCCTGTTGAGATTGATGCAACTCATTGGCCCACCGCTGACTTAGCATGGCTTAACTCTCCATCGAACCCTACGGGCCGAGTCCACTCTCTCACCGAGGCTCAACAGGTGATTGCCTGGGCACGAAGGGCCGATGCAATTTTAGTCTCTGATGAGTGTTATCTCGAGTTCGATCACAGTGCCACATCGTTTTCGATTCTCTCTCAAACAAGTGCAGATAATAGAAACATATTGGCAGTGCACTCATTATCAAAGCGTTCATCTATGGCTGGCTATCGCGCCGCTTTCATCGTCGGTGACAGTGCCCTTGTTGCCCAAGTTCGTGAATTTCGTAAACATGCGGGAATGATGGTCTCCCTACCCGTCCAAAAAGCTATGACAGTTGCACTTGGTGATGATGTGCATGTTGCCGCTCAGCGTGCACGCTATAACACAAGACGTGATGTGCTTCGTCCTGCACTTGAGGGCGCAGGATTCCGCGTCGAGTTTAGTAACTCGGGTTTGTATCTATGGTGTACACGCGATGAAGATGCCTGGACAAGTGTTGAGTGGTTAGCCCAGCGTGGAATCTTGGCGACACCAGGGAGCTTCTATGGACAAGATGGTGCACGTTTTATCCGTCTAGCAATGACCGCTACTGATGCCCACATCAGCG
Organism: Candidatus Planktophila sp.; assembly: GCA_013205535.1. Taxonomy (GTDB): domain Bacteria; phylum Actinomycetota; class Actinomycetes; order Nanopelagicales; family Nanopelagicaceae; genus Planktophila. The sequence continues at coordinate 29,804 of JABMMN010000067.1, read as the reverse complement.
AAGCGGTTGAGCGTTTAAAGGCTTAAAACGATGGCCGTTGGGATTCTTTTGGTTGGCGGCATGGGCACTCGGCTGATGCCATTAACGAAGCACACGCCTAAGCCTATGCTCACGGTTGCAGGATTACCTGTAACGGAACATCAACTAGCAATGGCACGAAAAGCAGGAATCACAACCGTGGTGCTGGCAACATCGTATCTCTCTGAATTATTCACCCCTTACTTTGGGGATGGCTCCAAATGGGGGATGAAACTACTCTATGCCGTCGAAGACTCTGCCTTGGGTACGGCAGGTGCTATCGCCAATGCTGCGCAGCTATTAGGGACAGATGACTCGATAGTAGTGTTAAATGGAGACGTCCTGAGTTCACATGATCTCTCTGAGCAAATTCGTCAACATGAATCTAATCGCGCTGACGTGACTATCCATGTGACAAGTGTGGAAGATGCTCGCGCATATGGCTGTGTGTCGATAGATTCATTAGGTCAAGTCATTGCATTCCTAGAAAAAATGGAACGACCAATCTCAAATACCATCAATGCGGGCTGCTATATATTCGATCCTGCGATTATTAAGGCGATTCCTGGCCATAGAGTCGTGAGTGTGGAGCGTGAAACTTTCCCCGAACTCATTGATAGCGGCAGGAAAATACGTGCTTTCCTCGATGACTCTTACTGGCTCGATATCGGAACACCCAAGGCTCTGCTTCAGGGCTCTCGAGATTTAGTGACAGGTATCGCCGATGCATCGGCATTGAAGTTGGCCGATATTTTGCGCCATGATCAGCACTCCTTAGTCATGGCATCGGCTAGCCTGGATAGCAGTGCGATCATCGATTGTGGATCCTGTATTGGCAGCGGTGCATCTATTGGAGCGGGTGCCCATGTCTCGGCCTCAATCATCGAGGCTGGAGCGATTATCGGTAGAGGAGCCACGATTCTCGATTCATACATTGCATCAGGTGCTCGAATCGATGAAAATGCCAAAATCTCTGCGCAATTTGTCACAGATACTGAATTTCTCTCGATTCCTACCTAAATTACAGAGATTTGCTCCATAAGAACCTGCCTAGAACTTGACATATGCGACTTACACGCGTGTAATTTGATATTAATTACGGCTCTTTCATCAGGAATGAGTTCTACAGCTACCTAAGGAGAATCGGTATGCCGATCCGACCTGAAGCCACCAACTCCCCCACATCTGGTCCTAAAATAACCCTCGCAAGTGGAGAGAATCTCGAACTATCGTGGCAGGAGCGCTCACTATGTGCTCAAACCGATCCCGAAGCCTTCTTCCCTGAAAAAGGAGGCTCTACCCGTGAAGCAAAGCGTGTATGCCTGTCCTGTGATGTTCGTGCAGAGTGTCTTGAATATGCCCTCGCCCATGACGAACGTTTTGGAATTTGGGGCGGACTCTCAGAGCGTGAACGCCGCCGCCTCAAGCGTCGCACTGCCTAAGCACGCCCCACCTCAAAGGTTAGAGCTATGGCTGCACAAGCCGGAGTAGATCGACACCGCGTTAGTGCAATCATCGTTACACACGATGGACAATTGTGGCTTCCAAAAACCGTTGCAGCTCTCACATCTCAGACTAGGACCGTTGACCACGTTGTCGCAGTCGATACAGATTCTCACGATACATCGCGGCAGTTATTAAAATCAGCAAGAATTCCAACAATCGCTGCGGCACGGGATTGTGGCTTTGGTCAAGCTATCTCGATTGGTGTTGATTCATTATCAAAACCACGCACCGATATTATTGAATGGATTTGGTTGATTCACGATGACAGTGCACCGGCACCAACTGCCCTTGAGTTCCTTTTAAACGCAATCGATGATCGTCCACAAGTTGCCATGGTCGGTCCAAAACTTCTGGGCTGGCATGATCAAACCCATCTTCTTGAGGTAGGCATCAGCATCGCAGGTAATGGAGCGAGATGGACTGGATTAGAGCCACTCGAATACGACCAAGGCCAACGTGATGGAGTCCATGATGTTCTCTCAGTAAGTACGGCTGGAGCATTGATTAGAAGAGATATCTTTGAAGAGATTGGAGGATTTGATAAAAATCTCACGCTTTTCCGTGATGATGTTGATTTCGGTTGGCGTGCACGCGTAGCGGGTCACACGATAATTGTGGCAACATCGGCGGTTATCTACCATGCGCAAGCGGCGGCAACTGAGCGGCGCAGCATCGATGTAGATGGAGCTCTCTTACGTCGCCCACTTTTACTGGATCGTCGCAACGCCGCTTATGTACTTCTTGCAAACTCATCATGGTGGGTCATCCCTTGGCTTTGCATTCAACTTCTTGGCTCTGCTATGGCGCGTTCAATCGGCTATTTACTCGCAAAGCTTCCTGGATATGCAGGCGATGAGCTCTTAGCAGTTGCAACTCTGCTCGCAAAGCCCGGGATAATTATCAAAGCACGTAAAGAACGCAAGACTCATCGATTTGTCTCATCTAGGGTGGTCGCTGCATATATTCCACCACGATGGTCACAGTTCAGGCTTTTTTCTGCAGGCTTTTTTGAGTCTATTCGTCTACGAATATTTTCAGATTCCTCCATGCAATCATCCGTGCTCGAATCAGTTGAAGATGATGATCTTCTTATGCCTACTAAGGGATCGCGTAGGTTCTCTATGCTACGAAAACCAGAGGTTATAGGCTTTTTATTACTAGCGGTTCTCACATTGATCGCATCTCGAAATAGGTTGGGCTCAATAATTGGTGGCGCGCTACCTGCATCCCCAAGCGGGGCCCGTGATTTGTGGCGCAGTTATTTCGAATCATGGCACCAAGTCGGAATGGGTAGCTCTTCGGCATCTCCTCTCTGGATGGCGCTGCTTGCAATCCTGGCTAGCTTGCTCTTTGGAAAAGTACCGTTGCTGCTCACTCTCATATTTCTCACCGCTCCACTGGCGATGATGTGGTCGGCACTCACTCTTTTGAGAAAATTGACACGCAATGCCTGGATTAGCGTGCCAGCGAGCTTTATTTATGCAATCTCACCCGTGGCAATCGCTGCCGTGAACTCGGGTCGATTAGCGACGGTTGTTATTCTCATCATTGCCCCACAGATTCCTATTCTTATCAATAATTGGAGGAGAATTAATCTGCATTCTTGGCGGCAGATTTTCACAGGAGTTCTACTCGTCGCACTGCTTTACTCTTTCACCCTCGTAGCCTTTCTCATTTGTTTGGGGCTTGTGGCCTTTGCACTAGTCGGGGACTATCAAGAGCTATCCACGGACAGACCAGTTCTTCTAGACCGTATTTATAAGCGCTCGGTACTTTTACTTGCACCTTTTATTCTCACCGCACCGTACTCTTTTGAGGCTTTACTCATACCCTCGAGATTTTTGAGTGAGCCTGGACTATCCGTGCCTGGCGGCGTGGCCCATGTCGTACTCTTTGGAAATCCAGGTGGTGACGGTTCATTGCCATGGTGGTTGATCAGTCCGCTTCTCCTCATCCTTGTGCTGGCATTATTCTCAACGAGCAAGGCTAAAGTCATTGCCCTCTACGGCTCGGGCTTTTTATCGGTAGCGCTTCTTCTTTCAGCGTTTTCTATCGCGACTCATGGTGATGCAGGACGTGCGCGGGTGTGGACGGGGACGTTATTAGTGGGCGCAACTTTGGCGGCTATCGCAGCAGGAGTCGTAATTCTTGATCGCCTTCGAGCAGTCTTGGTCTCGAGTAACTTCCACTACAGACATGTTTTGGCAGCACTATTACTTTTTATCACCGCTCTGTACTCGATTCTCTGCGTTGGATGGTCTGTTACTGCTGGGGCGACATCGCCAGTTCAAAGTAGTAGATTTACCGTGATGCCAGCATTTTTGAGTGTAGAAAGAGATACAAAGACACTCGTACTTCGCAACGTTGGAAGTAGTGGTGCAAAGAGTATTCAGTACTACATCTCACGTGGTCAAGATATTTCCTTGGGTGAGCCCGATGTGGCTCCGCGGCAGACTAAAGAGATTGTGGTCGCAGCCCAAGCCCTCATTGATGGCTCTGGAATCTCAAGTAGCAAAACATTTGCAGATTATGGGATCAAATATGTCTTTGTAAAACTACCATTTGATCGAAACATTATCAGGACCATTGATGGCCTTGGAGGCTTTACCCGAGTATCTGCGACATCAACTGGGGTTGTTTGGCGCGTTGCAGGAGTCACTGGACGATTGATCTTTGTGAGTAAGGATGGTGTTCGCGAACTTCTTGATTCTGGAGAGGTCGGGGCACGCACAACCGTTACAACACCTGGAAGAGTTTTATTGACTGAGAGTTTTGATCGCTCGTGGCAGATTCTTGCAAACGGTTATCGGTTGGATCGTGAAAGAAATGAGCAGGGTCTTCCACTATTCACTGCAACGCAATCTGGTGAAATCTCACTTATTCACGATGGAACGATCCGTCGAGCTTGGCTCTCTTTTGAAGTAATCACATGGACTCTTGTGCTCGTCTTAGCCGCGCCTGCAGGGCGACGAAAGCGTGAGATCTCTGAGAAGGAGTTGGCATGAAGCGGGCACTGACGGCGATCCTCGCCCTAGGCCTGTGCTTCACCATAGCAACGCTTCTGACTGCGACCACAAAGGGTTTGGGCTATTCAGAGTCGTATCCAGCGGTTGTGTGTCCGCCAACATTGAGTGGTCTTTCCTCTCAGATATCTCTATCCTCGCGAAAAACTCAGTATCAACGACTCCAAGCCGCCAGCACTAAAACGATTCCATTCAATGCTCTTCGTTTTCCTATCACTAAAGATGTCGTTGTAGTCTCGGCAAAAGGTGTCACACCGGTTGTGTGGCAGAGCCGTGCAGGTAGTTGGGCAGGGGGTGCAATCTGTTCTGGTCCTGCATCATCACAGTGGTTTGTAGGTGCAAGTTCAGATGTGACCACTCGAGGACGTCTGATCGTAATTAATAGTGGTTTGAGCGAGGCCATCGTTGATGTGCAGACCTACTCTGAAAATGGGAAACAGCCTCAACTCTCTATCAACCTCAAGGCTAAGAGTTATTCGCTCCTCAAACTCGATTCATTAGCAACGGGTGACAAGTCGCTGACTGTTCAAGTTGTGGCGCGCTCGGGAAGAATCAATGCATTTATGATCGATGAACGTGGTGCTGGTCTGAAGAGTTTAGGTGGTGATTTCGTTAACCCAATTACCACAGCGTCAACGACCCTAGTGATTCCTGCGATTCCAAATCAGCCTCCAAAGAAAGGTCAAAAAACTCAGAGCTCGCATACATTACGTATCTTGACACCATCGCAAGCGGGTGCCAACTTTACTCTCGAGCTCATATCCTCTGATGGAAGCTTTGTACCAGTCGGATTTGGCTCACGAAACATTTCAGCAGGAATCGTGAGTGAGTTTTCAATCTCTCCAAAGATCTCTTCCAAGACCTTCGCGGTTCGCATTCAATCTGATGAGCCAATCGTCGCAGCAGTAATATCAACTGTGACTGTAAATAATCGCAGAGACTTTGTGTGGAGCACGCCGACACCGGCACTGGTACCAATGGCGATGGCGATTACTGGCCTTGCCCCTGTGATTGTCTTTGCCTCTGACTCGATTGCCGTAAAAGTCGAGATGACTTTCATCAATGGCAAGAAGGTTCTAACTGCGATCAAGGGGAGTGATATCGCGACCTGGCGGGTCCCAGATGCCGTTCGCTCGTTTGCCATACTCAAAACTAGTGTCAATACCTTTGCTGGAGCACTCGTTGTATCAGAGAATGGTTACGGGTTTCTACCTATCACTCCAGGAAGTATTTTAACGAGGGTTGAAGTTCCTCGTGCAAACATTCGAGTATTAAATCCATGACAATCCCAAAGAAGAGCGGCCTAGCCCACTAATCTTTCATGTATGAGTTCACATGCACGGTTGGGGCGCGGCTGCTCTCGGGTGGGTTGTCGCTCAATTGCCACTATGACCCTGACATACATCTATGCCGAGTCCGCGGCCGTTGTTGGACCTCTTGCATCTTTTAGTGAACCCCATGCATACGATCTATGTGTGATGCATGGTGAGCGATTAAGAGTGCCACATGGCTGGAGCGTAATTAAGCAAGAGATTTCAGGTGATGCTCATGGACCATCAGATGATGATCTTATGGCAATCGCCGATGCGGTGCGCGAAGTCGCACTTGCAACTCCTGATACGCAAGAGATAGTGAAAAGTGATGGTGCACAGGCTCGTATCGGTCGCCGAGGGCATTTGCGCGCCGTACCGACGTAGAATCTATGTATGAACTCTGTCCCCGATATTTTCAAGGCCTACGATATTCGAGGATTAGTCGATTCGCAGATAACACCTGATTTTAGCTTTGCAACAGGGTTGGCCTTTGCTCGCTTTGTACAGCAAGAGCGCGAACCGGCAACGGTCGTTGTGGCTCAAGATATGCGCCCCTCATCACCTGCACTTGCCGATGCCTTCTCTGCTGGCGTGACATCTACGGGGCTAGATGTCATACGAATCGGCCTTGCCTCAACTGACATGTTGTACTTTGCATCTGGAAAACTCGGCTTGCCGGGTGCCATGTTCACAGCTAGCCATAATCCAGCGGCCTATAACGGTATAAAACTCTGTCTAAGTAATGCACGTCCAGTTGGACAAGATTCAGGCCTTCGCACTATTGAGGGCTTTGTTCGCCAAGGCTCTGCGATTGAAATCCGTTCAGTTGGAGTTGAAAACAAGCGTGACATGCTCAAGGAGTATGTAGATCACTTACTCAACCTTGTTAATCTTGATTCGATTCGTCCACTGCGGATTGTGATAGATGCTGGTAATGGAATGGCTGGACACACTGCTCCTGCAATCTTCTCAAGGCTTAATTGCACTGTAATTCCTATGTATTACGAGCTCGATGGCAGCTTCCCTAATCATGAGGCAAATCCGATAGATTCAAAGAATCTTCGGGATTTACAGCAGGCGGTCAAAACACATAAGGCGGATTTGGGCCTTGCCTTTGATGGCGATGCCGATAGATGTTTCCTCGTTGATGAAAATGGTGTCGCTATAAACCCATCGGATCTAACCTCACTCATTGCCCATCGAGAGCTGGTCAAGAGCCCGGGGTCAACGATCATCTACAACCTCATCTCATCGCGTGCAGTTCTTGAGGTGATCCAAGAAAACGGTGGGATAGCACTTCGAAGTCGTGTTGGACACTCCTATATCAAGGCGATGATGGCTAAGAGCGGTGCGATCTTTGGGGGCGAGCACTCTGGTCACTTTTATTTCAAAGAGTTCTGGCACGCAGACTCTGGAGCACTTGCCGCACTTCATGCAATCGCAGCCCTCGGTGAGAGCGAGAAATCGATGTCAGAGATTTTGAAGCCCTATCAGCGCTACGTCTGTAGCGGCGAGATTAACTTCACGGTGGGTGAGGCACAGTCGGTTATGGCTCGCGTTGAGGAGATATTCTCAACGCGCACCCTCGTCGAAGTAGATCATCTCGATGGCCTCAGCGTGATTGGTGAGAGTTGGTGGTTCAACCTGCGAGCATCCAATACCGAGCCCCTCCTGCGCCTCAACGTTGAGGCAAAGACGGCTACAGCCATGAATAAGCTACGTGATGAGCTTCTCTCGTTGCTCGCTTTAGGCTAAAGAGCAGTAATCTAGGCTCCTACTGATTCGAGTCTAAGAGGAGCTTTTCGTGAACCCACCAATTACTGCAACCCTTCCACGCCATGACATCGCCGATGCAGCCTTAGCATCTGATGGCCGAAAGAGAATCGAGTGGGCAGAGCGTAATATGCCTGTATTAGCTCAGATTCGTGAGCGCTTTGAAAAGTCACAGCCATTTGCCGGCGTTCGGATTGCAGCGTGTATGCATGTGACGGCTGAGACTGCGAACCTGATGCGCGTTTTGAAAGCTGGAGGCGCCGACATCGCACTGTGTGCCTCGAACCCGCTCTCAACTCAGGATGACACTGCAGCTGCCCTTGTTCACGAATATGGAATCTCTGTATTTGCCCGCCACGCAGTCGACCGCGATGGCTACTACAGCCACATCAATGCCGCGCTAGATATCGCGCCTCACCAGGTATTTGATGACGGTTGTGACCTTGTGAACACAATTCATACGACTCGCAAGGAGTTGATTGTCAATATTACCGGTGGATGCGAGGAGACAACTACTGGTGTCATCCGTCTGAATCAGATGGCAAAAGATGGTGCGCTTCTATTTCCAATGATTGCAGTTAATGACACAGATACTAAACACATGTTTGATAATCGCTATGGAACTGGGCAATCAACACTCGATGCTGTTTTCCGCTCAACCAACTATCTCATTGCAGGACGCATTGTGGTGGTTGCTGGATTTGGTTATTGTGGAAAGGGAGTTGCAGAGCGCGCTAAGGGAATGGGCGCAGATGTCATTATCACTGAGATCGATCCAACCAAGGCACTTGATGCCATGATGCAGGGCTTCCGTGTCCTTCCAATGATTGATGCTGCGAAAATCGGCGATGTATTCATTACCGTTACAGGTAACCGTGACGTGCTTCGCGAGGAGCACTTCAAGGTCATGAAGGATGGGGTCATCATGGCCAACTCTGGGCACTTTGATATTGAGATCGACGTCGCTTGGCTAGAGCAGAATTCAAAGAGCAAGAATGTAAAGATGCGCCACGAGACCGACGAGTATGTACTTGCCGACGGTCGGCGCCTTCTTCTTCTTGCAGAGGGACGTTTAGTTAACTTGGGTGCTGCAGAGGGCCATCCAGCATCGGTCATGGATATGTCCTTCTCGGATCAGGCGCTAACAGCTGAATACCTTGTCAAAGAGGCGGCAAATCTCAAGCCTGGCGTCCATGATGTTCCCTCCTATATCGACAAGGAAGTTGCAAGCCTCAAGCTCATTAGCATGGGTGGGCGTATCGATACACTCACACCTGCACAGGATATGTATCTAAACTCTTGGGAGCACGGTAGCTAATGACTTTGGTTATGGTCGTCGATGATGACCAAGACCTATCCGAGATGCTCGGAATCGTTTTAACTGGAGCAGGAATCGATGTTGACCTTGTAACTCGTGGTGATGAAGTGCTGGATGTCTTTAGAAATAATCCTCCAGATTTAGTCCTCCTAGATGTCATGTTGCCAGGACTAGATGGAATCGAAGTGTGCAGGCTGATTCGCGCAGAATCAATGGTTCCAATCATCATGCTCAGCGCAAAGGGTGATTCACGCGATGTGGTGCAAGGCCTTGAAGCCGGCGCCGATGACTACATGGTGAAACCCTTTAAGCACCCTTCCGAACTCGTAGCACGAATCCGCACTCGCCTGCGCCGTACCAATACCGATGTTTCAGCTCTGCTCACCGTCTTGGATCTAGCAATTGATGTCTCCGCCCATCAGGTAACGCGTGCTGGTCGACAGATTGCACTGACACGCCTTGAATTTGATTTATTGGTAGCCCTTGCCAGAGAGCCAGGGCGGGTTTTCTCACGTGATGCACTACTCAGCGAAGTCTGGGGATATCGCCACTCCACCGATACGCGATTAGTGAACGTTCATGTACAGAGATTGCGTGCGAAAATTGAACACGATGCTGAGCGGCCAGAGATTGTCGTGACAGTGCGTGGTGTTGGTTATAAAGCGGGAGTTACGGGAGGTTCGTAAATAGTGAACTACAAGTTTTCATTATTTCGCAACTCCCTAGCTCCGAAGGTAATTATTTCAACTCTCACACTCTGCCTAGGGGTTATTTTTATCGCTGGATCTGCCCTCAATTCGCAGTTATCTAAGGGTATTAAGCGTGTGAATCTTCAATCATCGATGGTTGAAGCACGTTCGACCATCTTTAATGCTGAGTACAGGCTTATCCTGGCTCAGGGTGAAAAAGAAGCAGCAGTCAGAAAAGTAATTGATGATGTAGTCAGTGCAGCAACATCGCTAACAACGAATGAAAATGCTCGAGAAGTGATCTTTTTGCGAAGTTCTGGAAATTCCAGAGAACTTAACTATGAGATAGCTTCAAACTCAGTTGACCCAAATTCTATCTCAGAGGTTTTTAGTACCAAGGTGCGCACAAGCCCTGACTTGGCTGTTAGTAATGTGATAATTCAATATACCAGTGGAGCACGAATTCCTGGTTTGGCCATCGGTCAGAAAGTATTAATTCCAAATGCGGGACAGTACGAGATGTACATCCTTTACTCTCTTGTGAGTCAAAATGCCGCACTTAATCTGATTCAGAGTTATCTGTTTCTCACTGGATTATTTTTGATTGTTTTGATTGGTTTTATAACTTGGTTAGTGGTCAGGCAGGTAGTCCGTCCAGTACGACAAGCGGCCGCTATCGCCAACCAGTTCACAACGGGCGATTTCTCTCAGCGTATGGACGTGCGCTCCAAAGATGAGATAGCAAGGTTAGGAGAGTCATTCAACGAGATGGCGGAATCTCTCGAAAAACAGATTGCTCGTCTTGAGAATCTCTCACAAGTTCAGCAGCGATTCGTATCCGATGTATCGCATGAGCTACGCACCCCCCTCACAACTCTACGTATGGCATCAGAGGTCATCAATACAGCGCGTGAAGGCTTTGATCCCACTATCGCTAGGAGTGCCGAGCTCATGGTGGCTCAGCTAGATCGATTTGAGCGCTTACTCGAAGACTTACTTGAAATTAGTCGCTTTGATGCAGAGGTTGCTGTCCTTGAAACCACTGACTTTGACATCGTTACGCTACTCCAGCGTAGCGCCCAGGATCTGGCTCTTCTTGCGATCGAGCGATCAACGCAGTTACGAATTTACTCACTTGCAGACTCCATAATAATTCAGGCAGATATCCGCAGAGTTGAGCGCATTTTGCGCAACTTATTTTCTAATGCAATTGATCATGCTGAAGGTAAACCAATTTCAATTTCAATCATTGCAAGTGATCAAGACGTGGCGATAGGCGTGCGTGATTATGGTATCGGCTTGGATGAATCCGATTTGAATCGAGTCTTTGACCGATTCTGGCGGGCAGATCCGTCACGAGCACGGATGCGGGGTGGTACAGGACTTGGGTTATCTATCGCGCTCGAAGATGCTCGTTTGCATCATGGTGAGCTTGAGGCGTGGGGCAGACCAGGTAGAGGAGCCCACTTTGTATTATCACTTCCGCGTCTTGCCTCGGCTGGAGCGCTCACGCGATTGATTAAGTTACAACCTGATGATGCATAAATAATTTTTCCACAACTAGATCGGCCCCTAAGTATTTAGATTTAACCTTGGGTGATGCCCTTCTTCGATTCCTTGAATCAACTTCTCTTCCCAACTAGGTGCTTTGGTTGCGCTGCACTTGGTCTCTCAATCTGTTCAAACTGTCGGTACGATTGGCATCCTCATTATTACAAGACACATATTTCACAGTTAAATGTCCACTCAGCAGTGCCGTATTCATCGACGGCAAGCAGAATAATTCTTGCCTCAAAAGAAAATGGTCTAAAAGGAGCTGATAATTTAATAATTAATGCCATTACCCATGTCTTAATAAAGGCTGACTTTGTCAATCATAATATCCGTCTTGTTCCTATTCCCTCCTCACCATCTGCTCGCCGCCGCCGCGGTCGTAGTTTTATCGTTGACATTACGAAGAGCGTTGCACAGCGCTCTGGATTGCCTTTGAGTGACTCTCTAGAACTTACTCGCAGAGTGCGGGATCAGAGCGGTCTAGATGCAACTGCGCGCGCTCATAACATGGCGGGTGCATTTGCTCTCAAGAGAGGTGCATATCCGCGAGGGGATCTCATTCTCATCGATGATGTAGTTACAACTGGAGCGACCTTGCATGAAGCGGCCAGAGCCTTGAGGAGTGCGGGTTTCAACCCCATTGCCGCGGTTACCGCCTGCCTTGCTCAGCCTCTACGATAGGGGGGTTGATTTCGAGTCGATGTTCGAGAGGGCCCAGCGATGCCAGCGTTTTTTGACAGGATTTTGCGTGCAGGTGAAGGCCGCCTTCTACGCGAGCTTGGCAAGGTAGTTACCGCTGTCAACAAGCAAGAAGCTCGTATGAGCGAACTCTCTGATCTGGATCTTCGCGCACAGACCACTGTGCTACAGAAGCGATATAACGAGGGCGAGAGCCTAGATGAACTCATGCCCGAAGCCTTTGCAGTTGTCCGTGAAGCGGCCAAGCGAACCCTGGGCCAGCGCCATTATGACGTCCAGATAATGGGTGGAGCCGCTCTACACCGTGGAAATATCGCCGAAATGCGTACGGGTGAGGGTAAGACTCTCGTTGCAACACTTCCCTCTTATCTCAATGCATTAGCAGGACGTGGCGTGCATGTCGTCACCACAAATGATTATTTAGCAGAGCGAGATAGTGAGTGGATGGGGCGTGTACATCGTTTCTTAGGGTTAAAAGTAGGAGTCATTCTTGCCAACATGAATCCTGCGCAGCGACGTGAGGCATATCTAGCCGATATTACATATGGAACAAATAATGAATTTGGCTTTGATTATCTGCGCGATAATATGGCTTGGTCGCTTGAAGAGTGCGTCCAGCGAGACCATTTCTTTGCAGTAGTTGATGAGGTCGACTCAATTCTAATCGATGAGGCTCGCACTCCATTAATCATCAGCGGGCCAGCCGATAAGGCAACAAAGTGGTACGTCGAGTTCGCAAATTATGTCGGCAAACTGCAGCGTGATACCCATTACGAAGTAGATGAGAAGAAAAAGACAATTGGTATCTTGGAAGATGGCGTCACAAAGGTGGAAGAGCTACTGCAGATTGGCAATCTTTATGAGGCTGCAAATACACCCATGATTGGCTACCTCAATAACGCTGTACGTGCCAAAGAGTTATTCAAGCGTGACAAAGATTATGTGGTGATGAATGGCGAGCTTTTAATCGTAGATGAGCACACTGGTCGGATGTTGGCTGGACGGCGCTACAGCGAGGGCCTACATCAAGCCCTTGAAGCAAAAGAGCGTATTGAGATCAAAGATGAGAATCAGACCTTAGCTACGATTACTTTGCAGAATTATTTCCGCCTGTACTCCAAACTATCGGGTATGACGGGTACTGCTATGACCGAGGCCTCTGAGTTTTATCAGATTTACAAGCTCGGTGTTGTTCCAATCCCTACTAACCGCGATATGGTCCGTATGGATCAGGCAGATTTAGTTTATAAATCAGAGGCTGGGAAATTCTTAGCCGTTACGGCAGATATCGTTGAGAAGCATCGTAAAGGTCAGCCAGTTTTGGTCGGTACGGTCAGTGTTGAGAAATCCGAAGAGCTCTCAGCCTTCCTGCGCAAATCTGGTGTACCTCATGAAGTATTAAATGCTAAACACCATGAGCGCGAAGCTTCGATTATCGCTCGCGCTGGAGTGCTTGGAGCGGTCACTGTTGCAACAAATATGGCAGGGCGCGGTACCGACATTATGCTCGGAGGAAATCCAGAGTTCATGGCCGATTTCGAACTTCAACGTCGAGGAATATCTCCGGTAGATAATGCCGAGGCTTATGAAGCGGCATGGCCCGATGAGATTGCACGCCAACAAGCCGCTGTTGTGAAAGGACATGAGGAAGTGATTGCACTTGGCGGCCTCTACGTTCTTGGTACCGAGCGCCATGAATCACGGCGTATTGATAATCAGCTGCGTGGTCGCTCAGGCAGACAGGGTGATCCCGGTGAGTCACGTTTTTATCTTTCATTGCAGGACGAGCTCATGCGTCGATTCAATTCGGGGATGGTCGAGCGTTTCTTGACGGTCGCTGGACTTCCAGAGGATGAACCGATTGAATCTAAGATGGTGAGTAATGCAATTCGCTCTGCTCAAACTCAGGTTGAGGCACAGAATTTTGAGATGCGCAAGAATGTTTTGAAGTATGACGATGTTATGAATCGTCAGCGCCAAGTTGTGTACGGCGAGCGAGGTTTAGTTCTTGAAGGAGAAGATATCAAGGATCAAGTCGCCGATTTTGTTAATGAGACGTTATCTGCATACGTTGGGGTTGCAACCTCACAGGGATATGCCGAAGACTGGGATTTAGAAACTCTATGGAAGGCGATAAAGACTATCTATCCAATCTCATTTACTGCCGATGAACTCATATCTACAGTTGGCTCACGGTCGGCTCTAGATGCAGATTTCCTGGCTGCACACATCATTCAAGACTGTGAAAAGGCTTATGCGGCTCGGGAGGAGAGCCTAGGTGTTGAAGTCATGCGTGAGCTTGAGCGAAAAGTCTTACTCTCTGTATTAGATCGCAAGTGGCGCGAGCATTTGTATGAGATGGATTATCTCCAAGAGGGGATTGGACTGCGTGCGATGGCACAACGTGACCCTCTCGTGGAGTATCAGCGAGAGGGCTACGAGCTCTTCTCTGCGATGATGGATGCGATAAAAGAGGAGATTGCTGGGCTTCTCTTCAATATTGAAGTCACGGTGGAGAGTTCGAGCAATGAGCTCACAGGGGCTGGGCTTGAGGCAAAACCACTTCCAGCATCTGGCTTGCAATACACGGCAGCTGATCAATCTGGGGTCACCACCTCTGGTCAAGTCTCACGTAACTCGCCATGTCCCTGTGGCTCAGGAAAGAAATATAAGCGCTGCCATGGAGCTGATTAGAGCAAGGTCAGGGCAGTACAAAGCCAGCGTTTATCAACGCCCTCGAATCTAAAGATCAGGGCTCGCAAGCGATCTCCATATCTGACTGTGACGGTAGTTTCGCAGATTCCATCTAGAGGTTCACTTATATGAATTTTTCTGATCCTACCCACCTCTTTTTCGCTCCCAGATTTTTTGATTAACTCATTGAATATACGATGATGAAACTGCTTAGTCAGCTGTGTGGGTGATCGGCGCCCTGCGTAAATTTCCACAATATTGCGCGCAAAATTCGTGCACCATTCAACCAAATCAGGTAGATCATGCGCTGAAGTTGGTTCAGGGGCAAAGTCAGGATCAAACTCATCGTCAAATACGCTAGGAACGAGATAGAGCCGGCTCTGTGTAATAAGTTGTGGAGCAGGACATGGCCTGAAAATCTCAAGAACTGGGTGAAGCCAATCTTCGCTCTCATCGCTTGAAATTGTAGTGAGTGTAATCTGATTGAATATGGGTAGGATGTCATAGATGGGATTGGTAGTCATAGAGATAGGTTTATGAGTTACTGAAGTATTTTCCTCAACCGGAGTGCTGAGATTGACTCATCCTTATGGGTGATTGTGGATAAAACCAATATCTCTCTGAGTATTACCCTTGAGTTCACGCTATGACACTCAGAAAAGACACCTCACGTACTCGCACGCCACTCGCAATCGCTCTCATTATCGCCTCATTTCTCTCTGCATTTTTTCTTGCTAGTTTCTCTCAACGAGGCAGTGAGTACTGGGTTGCCCTCGTTGATATGGTGCCAGGGCATCTGATCGACACAGGTGATCTGGAACTTCGGCATTTAGATTTAGATTCCAGTGCAGCCCTTTATTTAGCGAAATCAGATGATCCTCTCGGTTTGGTAGTGACAAATATGCTCACGCCAGGTCAGATTCTAGAAAGTAAGAGCGTGAGTTCAAGGCGTGATGGTGGAGCAGCGAGTGCAGTTCCTTTAAGCATCAGAGGCGCTGATATTGCCTCAGGGATATCAGCTGGTGAAGGTATAGATATCTACTGGGTAGTGGATAGTAATAATGGAGAGTTACAAGAGGATCCTGTGTTGATTTTAGGGGGAGTCACACTTCTAAATTTTGATACTCGGAGCAAAAACTTTGGAGGTGATACATCACTGACTGTTGCAGTGGAGCAGACCCAGGTTCTCAGGCTCCTGAGTGCGACAACACATGGACGCTTGGTCGTGGTGCGCTCACGTGTCTGATTTAGAGCTTCCAACTGTGATTACCGCTATTGCAAATCCTGAAATCGAGAGCTTTGTTGCTGGGACGCTCTTCGCACAGGGTTGGAGTGTCATCTTTCGTGCGATTGATAGTGATGCCTTAGAGGGTTTTATCAAAGGCAGTCCGGAGAGTGCCTGTGCGGCGATTGTGATATTTGCCCCAGATCTATCTGGAATCACACGTGAGCGCTTAGATGCTTTGACCCCAAAAGTGAAGCAACTTATTGGTTTCTCTAATAACATCACTCAAGATGCATCACTCGGCGAACTCCATGCTATTCCAATTACCACCACAGATTTAATCAGTTTAGTTCGAGGTTATATACGTGCGCCTATGCTGCGCCAAAACACACAACTTTCACGCCAAGTCCGTAGATCACAGGTGCTTGCAGTTGGTTCGGCTGGTAGCTATACGGGCTGTACGACCTTGGCAATCAATATCGCTATGGAGCTAAGCATCGTTGAAAAAGCCACTCTGCTCATCGATGCAAACTTTCGAGCACCATCAATTGCTGCATTACTCGCTGTGCGCAATCTACAAAGCGAGGCAGGTTGGCGCTCGATCGCACCGGCGCTCTCCATCGCTGAGATCTCCCAGGAGCAGGCGGCCTCAATTGACACATTTATGGATCAAGCTACGCAGTCATTTGATCATATTATTATCGATCTAGGCTCAATCTCTGGCCTATCTAATCGTCTGACTGATAGACGATGGACATCTACGATGACGACATGGTCATGTGATCAAGGTGATGAGTTGATGGTCATTGCCCGCCCTGATGTCTTAGGTCTTCATCGCTTAGAACAGGTCACCTCCT
Source organism: Candidatus Planktophila sp. (assembly GCA_013205535.1). GTDB lineage: Bacteria > Actinomycetota > Actinomycetes > Nanopelagicales > Nanopelagicaceae > Planktophila. The sequence continues at coordinate 13,135 of JABMMN010000067.1, read as the reverse complement.
TGATCCAGAAGACCTCAATTCGAAGTGCTCTGAGTTTTACACTCAATATGCGCTCTCAAGGGCGCAAAGGTAGTGAGGAAGAGGTCAAGTTTCTAGCAATTACGACGCCACTACATCCCCGCAATGTCCGCATGATCTCTCGTGATGCCCGCGCAATCACGGCTGCACAGGCACAGAAATCAACTCTCATCGAGGTCAATGAGCGCTCTGGCCTGCGTAAATCTATAGCGGCAATAGCCAGTGAGCTCGTGCGTTAACTTCTAATACCATTACGGCATGCGTGCATACCTTCCTATCAGTCACGGTGATCTTGTGGGATTTCTTTCGAGCCAGGGCCTTGAAAAAGATTGTGTCTTTGCATCAACGCCAGATTTTTTAGATGAGAATGCAGATTGTGATGCAGAAGAGATCGAGTACCTTCTCTCAGTTTTAGCCGGTGCCTCATCGTTAGAGTTACGGAGTTCAAGCAGCGCCCCAGGCCTAGTTTTAGCCCTTGAGCTCATACCCAGCCAATGTGGTGAGAACATCGGGAACTCAATCACTTTGAGTGCCCCCATCATGTGGGGGCAGGTTCAATGTGCTCTCTTGGCATATGACGGTAGTGATGAACTTGTCTGGTTTGCAACGCAGGAGATTGCACAAGAGATAGATAGTTGGAGATAGTGATGCCAGAATTTGAATCTCTAATTGATGGGCGTAGCTCTATAACAATTAATCAAGCTCAACGCCTACGAGAGTTAGTTTCAGATTGGCAGCTGCTCTCGGATCTCTCATTTGCTGATTTAATTCTCTGGGTTCCGATCAGAAAAGATGTGAAGCTATGGCCAACAGGTCATGTCGCAATTGCACACATCCGCCCCACCACTGCTGCAACGGTCTTTGCCGATGATGTGATTGGCGATGAGGTTACATGGGGGGTTAGAAGTAATATTGATCAGGCTCTCTCAAGTGGAGAGATTATGCGTGACGCCGAGCCTGAAAAAATAGATGGACTCATGATCAAAGAGGAGACGATTCCGGTCTTCTTCGATGGATCGGTGATTGCCGTCATCTCTCGCCATCGAAACGCTGATTTGATGCGCTCTCCTGGCTCCCTTGAACTTAATTATCGAGAGATCGCACATGCTCTTTACCGAATGGTCGCAGAAGGAGCATTTCCCTATAAGGATCCAGATCTCATCCTTCAGCCGGTTCCCCGTGTTGGTGATGGATTAATTCGCCTTGATGTCAATGGTGTGATCTCATTTGCCAGCCCGAATGCTCGATCTGCCTTTAGTCGGATGGGTTGGAAAAATGAGATTGAAAACAACAAGCTAAGTGAGTTGTCAGAGGTGCTCATCAGAAAATCAGCCCATGCACATGAAGAGGGTATTAGTACGCAACTGACTGGAAAGATGATGCGTAGAGTCGAAATTGATAATCAAGGCGCAACAATTGACTTATTGGTACTCCCACTTCTTGCGGGAATTGACCGAATTGGTGCCATAGTTTTGCTTCAAAATGTGACCGAGTTACGTCGGCGCGATCGTGAACTTGTGACAAAGGATGTGACAATTCGCGAGATTCATCATCGGGTCAAAAATAATCTACAGACTGTCTCGGCACTCCTTCGTTTGCAGGCCAGGCGTATCGAGGATCCAGGAGCAGCTTTGGCACTTAATGAGGCCGTGCGAAGAATTGCATCAATCGCACTGGTGCATGAGACGCTCTCGAGCAGTAGCGAAAATGACGTCGCCTTTGACGCAGTCCTGACTACTTTAATCACACATGCACTTGAGCTGAGCCCACGAATGGGTGAGCTATCAATAGTGCGTGAGGGTGAGATGGGCTCACTTGAATCACGACTTGCAACACCCCTGGCATTGGTGATCACCGAACTCATGCATAACGCACTTGAGCATGGGTTAGCCGAAAAGGGCTCCACACTCTCAATCAAACTTGCCCGCTATAGCAATGAGTGTGTCATCACAATTATCGACGATGGAGTCGGGCTACCAGAGGATTTTGAATTAGCGACATCATCTAATCTCGGTTTACAAATCGTACATACCCTGACAGAAAATGAGTTGATGGGAACCCTCATTCTCGCCTCGTCAGATTTAGGAACAACGGTCACACTGCGATTCCCACTCGAGAGAAGCGTTACCAGTTAAAAAGAGTTTTGTTGCTCCTGCAGGCGTGCGCGGTTACGGGCTGCACGGCGCTTGAGGGCGCGGCGCTCATCCTCAGATAATCCGCCCCACACACCGGCATCTTGACCACTCTCAAGTGCCCAAGCAAGGCATGGCTCTCTCACAATGCAGCGCTGACAGACTTTTTTAGCCTCTTCAATCTGACTAATTGCAGGGCCCGTGTTACCGACTGGGAAAAATAGCTCGGGATCTTCATCGCGGCAGGCCGATTTATGTCGCCAATCCATCTGCACGCCTCCTCTAGCCCCGTTGTGGCGAGGCACAGTTACTTAAAACCATCATTGGTAGTACGCATACTTTTGCCTGCGCAAGGCGCCTATTCTCTCGTCTTCTGGTCGTAATAACAAGGATGAATGCAAAGATATTTCCATTGTGTGAGATGAGTTCCATCGCGCGTGCCCCCGACAGGAATCGAACCTGTGCTCCCGCCTCCGGAGGGCGGTGCTCTATCCCCTGAGCTACGGGGGCTCACAAGGTATGTCAGGCTCAAGGTTATCAGCGCGTGCACAATACTCACGAAACTGAAAGAATTGGGATATGAACTCAACGGCATACTTCGCAACTGGTTGCTTCTGGGGAGCCGAACGTCGCTTCTGGCAGCTCTCTGGAGTCTTAGAGACATCTGTGGGTTACATGGGTGGCAGCACTCACAATCCAAGCTATGAGCAGGTCTGCACTGGGGCAACTGGCCATGCCGAGATGGTGGAAGTGGTTTTTGATGATTCAAAGATTACTTATCAACGCCTCTTGGAAGAGTTTTGGACGATGCATGATCCAACTACCCCGAATCGCCAGGGAGGAGATATCGGAACTCAGTACCGTAGCGCAATTTATGCCAACACCACAGCTCATCTTGAGAGTGCCAAATCATCTCGGGATGTGTATCAAAGAGCTCTTACTGCACAGGGATTAGATCAGATCAGCACTGAGATTATGAGCGATGAAGGCATCACCTATTACTTAGCTGAGGAGTATCACCAAAAGTATTTGGCCAAAAATCCAAATGGATATGACTGTCACTCCAGCGCTGGTGTTCCATATCCAACGGCAGGAGCCTTGGCGTGAGTGAAAAAAACTATCCAGTAAAGATTGACGAGAGCGAACTTGCGGCCACAATTGATCCCCTCTCATATGAGGTTCTGAGGAATGCTGCAACCGAGCGTCCATTTACGGGTGAATACACCGATACTGACAAAGTCGGGATTTATAAATGCAAGGCATGCAAGACGGTGCTTTTTAAGAGTGAGACGAAGTTTCATTCGGGCTGTGGCTGGCCATCTTTCTATGCACCCTCATCAGATGATGCCGTTGAATTAATAGAGGATCGCTCGCTCTTTCCGCGTGTTCGAACCGAAGTACGTTGTGCAGGCTGTGGTTCTCATTTAGGCCATATTTTCAAAGGTGAGGGATATGACGTCCCAACCGATGAGCGCTGGTGCATTAATTCGGTCTCACTGATACTTGAGGATATCTAAAGCTCCAACCCACGAGCCTCATGAACGGCTTGGTAGCAGTACCAGGCAGCGACGCTACGGTAGGGCTGCAGTTTCTCACCTTTAGAGTCTAAGGTTTTAGGCAGTATCTCTTCTGTATTTTTGTGGATAATATCCCAGCCCCGGCGAACTGCTAAGTCCCCGATCGGCCAGATGTTGAGCCGCCCTAATTGAAACATCAAAAACATTTCAACGGTCCATCGCCCAATACCCCAGAGTGAAGTAAGGGCATCGAATATCTCTTCGTCTTTATGAATTTCATCGATATTTTCGATTGGAATACTTTTATCAAGTACTGCAGCAGATAATCCTTTAATCGTGCGGGTTTTAGCGCCAGAGATACCTATTGCACGGAGCTCACTCTCAGATAATGACTCTAATTTACGGGCGGTAATCCGACCTTTGCAAGCAACTCGCAGACGGGCATAAATAGTTTCAGCTGCTTTAGTGGCAAGTTGCTGGGCAATAATCGAACTTACTAGTGATTCAAAGTTTGTTTCGCTGCGCTCACTTCTTCCTATCGTGCACAGTGGTCGCCGAGCTATCAGCGGTGCAAATTCCTTATCTAGTTTGCCAATCTTCGTAGTGATTCGGCGCATTTTTTGAGCTGAATGAAGGATCATGCCTTAGAGAGAGAAACTTGGATATTCATCCGTTACCAGCAGGATTGAATATCCAAGGGTTCGGTTCCAGAATGCAATGGCCCCTACAACACCCTCAGCGCATCTTTGTGGATATCTTCCCGTGAATAAGATGCTAAACCAGGCAAAAATAGTCAGGAAGAAGAAGGCATAGATGGCATAGAAAATACCCACGATATAAAGCGGAATGGCTAAAAACCACTTTACAAGTGGCAGCCAACGGCTTAGAGCCTTGGCATCAACTAGTGGAAAAGTAACGCTGACAATCTCATTCTCTTCAATCGATGGGTACTCATCACTGAGAAGAAATATGTATGCATCTACTCGTGTTGATAGGGATAAAAACGCCTCATTGAAAGCTAAGAGATAGCTCGGGTAGATCTGCCGGACAACAAGACTCAGGGCCACAGGTATGAACAGAAAACCTATGGCCAAGTAATCACTCTCCCAAGTACTGAAATTTGTCGGGGTGAAAGATGAAAGAAAGATCACCATAGGCACTACAAGGATGATACGAAAGAGCGCGCTGAGACGATTGCGCTCGGTGAGGGTTACATCGATCTGGGTCTCTATTTGCTGGCTCATTTCTTGAGGGTACCTAAAAAACTACAAGGGATTGCCAAAAATCGGGAACTTACCCTTCGGAAATTACTCTTTCGGCAAAAATAAAGGCTTTTTTAGGGCCATCTGTTAAGTGGAGGTAAGAGCGAACCTCCATTTTTTTGATGAAGTGATAACCTTGTAAAATGTCTGATTCACACGTACAAGCGCCAAGTTTGGCCGAATTAAGGACCCATCACTCTGAGAAGTGGCGGGCATTCGACTCTGATGTGCTTCCTCTACCCGTGGCTGAGATGGATTTTCCTGTCGCGCAGCCCATTCGAGCAGTTCTCACAGAGATGGTTGCTCATTCAGATCTCGGATATTTGAGCCAGGTACCAGAGTTAGCCGCTGGATTCGCAAAGTTTGCACAGAAGCGCTGGAACTGGAGCGTGGATACGGCCCAAGTTGGAGTGGCTGCCGATGTTGGTGTTGGTGTTGTAGAGGTCCTGCGGGTCCTCACAAAACCTGGCGATACCATTCTTATCAACTCTCCGGTATATCTAAATTTTTATAACTGGATTCAGGAGACTCATCTGACAAAGGTTGACGTCCCATTCACCCGCTCGGTAGTTGAGAGTAAGGAGATAAATCCATGGAGTTTGGATTTTGATGAGCTTGAAAAGGCATATGCAGCAGGCTTAAAAGTGCATCTACTCTGTTCTCCACATAATCCTTTGGGCCTTGTATTTTCAAAGCAAGAGTTAACACGTATCGCCGATATGGCTAAAAAATATGGAGTACTAGTCGTAAGTGATGAAATACATGCTCCTCTAACATTTGCAGAGCGGGTCTTTACTCCATTTTTAGCGGTCAGTGATGCTGCCCGCGAAGTTGGTATCACTATCACCGCGGCATCGAAGGGTTGGAATATTCCAGGCTTAAAGTGTGCGCTGATTGTTTCGCAGAACGATGCAATGAAAGAGAAGTTAAAGCAGATCCCTGCAGCTGTTCACTATCGCGCATCGATTCTGGGCGCATTTGCATCGGCGGCAGCCTATGCCGATGGTGAGCTCTGGTTAGACACTGTGCTCAAACAACTCGATCACAACCGTTTCCTCATCCAAGATTTATTAAAAGCTCAGCTGCCAACAGTGGGATATCACATTCCTCAGAATAGTTATCTTGCATGGCTAGATTTAACGGCCCTGAACTTGGGAGAAGATCCCTCAGCAACACTCTTAGCCAAAGGTAGAGTCGCCTTCAGGCCCGGTCAGGCCTACGGAGCCCAATGTTCACAGTATGTGCGTGTGAACTTTGCAACGAGTCCTGAGATCATCACCGAGGCCGTTGCACGCATTGTTCGCTCGCTGTAATGGAGAGCTTTGACTGCGATGTAATCATCATAGGTGGTGGCCACAATGGTTTAGTTGCAGCCTCCTACCTAGCGCGTGCTGGTAAGAGGGTACGAATCCTTGAGGCTAACTCTGAACTGGGGGGAGCAACTTCTAGCGTTTGTGCCTTTGATGGATTTGATGCCCGCATCTCTCGTTACTCATACCTTGTCTCATTACTACCAGATTCAATTATCAAGGATTTAGGGCTTAACTTCGAATGTATCTCTCGCTCAATCTCGAGTTATACACCCTTTGAGCGAGATGGTATCGATCAAGGGCTCCTAGTTTCACGAGAGTGGGACTCAAAAACTCAAGATTCATTTGATGCTCTAGATCCATCAGGCAATGAGAGCCTTGCCTGGCAGAGCTTCTATGCAGAGATCGCCGAGTTTGCCGAGCGCATTGCGCCCACACTTCTGCAGCCCTTGATGACACGCAGTCAATTACGTGAGGTAATCGCACTACCTGAAGTGTGGGATTACATGATAGAAAAACCAATTGGTGAGATTATTACATCACGATTTAAGGATGATGTAGTTCGGGGGATTGTTTTAACCGATGCCCTCATTGGAACATTTGCCTCTGCCTTTGAGATTCAAGCAAATATCTGTTTTCTCTACCACCTTATGGGAAATGGAACGGGGGAGTGGAAAGTTCCTAAAGGTGGGATGGGTGCACTTGTGAGTGAATTAGAGCGGGTAGCACGTGAGGCAGGTGTCGAAATCGAGTTGAACCAACGTGTCACTCGCGTTGAAAGTGATGCTGATGGAGTCAGTGTTACGACATCAAACGGTGCTCAGATTCGTGCACCATATCTTCTATCAAATATGGCACCACAGTTACTCGCGCAGTTGCGAGGAACAATGCCGCCCCAGAGTCTGGATGGATCACAGATAAAGATAAATATCCTTCTCAAAGGCCTTCCTCGACTTAAATCTGGCATCGACCCTACTGTGGCATTTGCTGGAACTTTTCACGTCAATGAGAGTTTCACTCAATGTGAAGATGTATTTGACTTGGCAAAGCGTGGTCAGATGCCACAGCTTCTACCGGTGGAGATGTACTGCCACACACTCAACGATGCATCTATTTTGAGCCCGCAATTGGCAGAGCAGGGCTATCACACCCTCACACTCTTTGGTCTACATACCCCTGCGACTCTCTTCGATACCGATAACGATGTAGCGCGTCAGGCAGCTTTAAAGTCAGCTCTCACCTCACTCAATCAGTATTTAGCCGAACCGATAGAAGGGTTCATTGCAGGTATAGAAGTCAAGACTCCTTTAGATATAGAGAAAGAGATCGGCTTACCCCGCGGAAATATCTTCCATCGCGACCTACAGTTTCCATTTCGTGAGGACGGCACTGTGCCAAGTTGGGGCGTTGAGACTGATGATCCTCGTATCTTTATCTGTGGGGCGGGTGCGATTCGTGGTGGTGGAGTCAGCGGAGTTCCCGGACATAATGCGGCAATGGCACTGCTGGCTACGGCCTAGGCTTAGATCATGCAAGAGCACCCAGAGACCACGGCGATTACGGCAGGACGCCCAGATGTTGCACCTGATGCATCCCTTAATCCACCAATAGTTCTCACATCTACCTTTCACTCGGATGGTCCAGTCGGATATGGACGCTATGGAAACCAGACATGGACCGCCCTTGAAGAGGCGATTGGAGCTCTCGAGGGCGCCCCAACCCTGGCCTTCTCATCGGGCATGGCGGCAATCAGCGCAGTCTTTTCTATCCTTCCAATCGGTGCACCAGTTGTTGCATCAAATCAGGGATATAGCGGAACGATGACACTACTCAAATCTTTTCAAGAGAGTGGACGGTTAGAAGTTCGCTTCGTCGATATCGTCGATACGCAATCAGTGATTGATGCGATGAAAGGCGCTGCACTTGTTTGGATTGAGTCACCAACGAATCCCTGTCTCGATGTCGCTGATCTTTCGACCTTGATTGGCGCGGCCAAGAAGCTCGGTATTGGCGTCGGGGTTGATAACACTTTCGCGACTCCACTTGTGCAAAGGCCAATCTCTATGGGCGCAGATATTGTGATGCACTCAGTCACGAAGTTCCTCTCGGGCCATAGCGATGTATTGCTGGGCTCCCTCTCCACGAATGATGCGGTACTGCGCAAACGCCTTCAAGATGCCCGCAGCTTCAATGGCTCGATTCCTGGACCTTTTGAGGCCTGGTTGGCACTTCGGGGGATTCGGACATTTCCTCTGCGCTTTAATAAGTCACAGGAGAGCGCGAAGACTCTTGTCCCTAAGTTAGCTGCCCATCCGAGGATCACCCGTGTGCGCTATCCCGGATTTGGTGCGATCATCTCTTTTGAGGTCGATGGAACGGCCGAACAAACTCAAAAGGTGTGCGAGTCATCACAGCTGATCGCCCATGCAACGAGTCTTGGCGGAGTTGAGTCCCTGTGGGAGCGCCGCCGTCGTTGGCCAATCGAAAGTAGTTCAGTGCCAGAACAGTTGATTCGCCTATCGGTTGGCTGTGAGCACGTTGAGGATATTTGGAGCGACATCAATACTGCCCTTGGCGTTATCTAGAGAAATATCCTGTGATAGCGAGTATTTTTAGAGCATGATGAGAGCGATTCGCCGCCTATTTGCAGCACTTACTGTGGCGCTGTTGGCCTTTCGTGCCGTTGGCTCTTTCCTATCATGGATAGAAAAGCAAGAGGACACCGCTGCGAATGCCTGGATCGATGAAGATGAGTACGAAGATGTCTGAGGCAACTTACATTCCAGGTACTTGTAACATAGGTAAGAGCGAGATTCGCAGGCGCCAAGTTGTAGGTTTAGTTGGATTATTTTTTTCACTGAGCTCTTTGGTGGCCTTAGTATCTGTTTCAGCCCCACGCGAGGCACGTCTTGGAATCTTCCTGCCCCTCATGGTCGCATCGGTAGGTTACGTCCAGTCGCGAAGTAAGTTTTGTCTGGCCTATGGCTTTGCCGGAACATTCAATCTCGGCAAACTTGGTGACATCACGCGGGTGAGTGAGCCTGGGGCGCGAGCACAAGATCGAGCCACTGCTCTTAAAATTCTGATCAAATCCCTCGTACTGGCATCCCTATCGACATTGGTGGTCTTCGCACTACCCTTCTAGATGTGAAGATTCATATTCATACCCGTAATGCAGATCTAGCCGAAGACTTCAAGGCGATCGTCGAGGAGAAACTTAACTCTATGGAGCGCTTTAGTGTGGTGATCGATCGTGTTGAGGTAGAGGTCCTTCATGAGGCTAATCCTCAACAAGGAAAGCGTAAACATAGGGTTGTATTAACTTCGCATGGTTCAGGACCGCTCCTACGTGCAGAGGCAGCAGAGTTCAATGATCTCGCAGCCTTTGATACCGCTATTAAAATATTTTCGGTGCAGATACGAAAGCGCCACGAGCGGACGAAGGATTACGATCGAAGAACAGTTCGAAAGATGAAGCAGTAGCTCTAAGGGCTCTACGCTTTATCTTTTTGTGGCGCCATCAGACTTGCAACCGCAGTGACTGTGAGAGCAAGCACGATTATCAATAAACTGACCTCTATCGGCACGGTGGGTAGTTTTATGCCTGCAATCTCATGTATGCCTATCCCATGGAATGCCTCAACAAACATTTTGAGCCCAATAAAGGCGAGGATGAAAGAAAGTCCTTTGGATAGGTAAACAAGTCTTTGCAGCAGTCCTTGTAACAAAAAGTACAGCTGGCGTAGGCCCATCAGGGCGAAGATATTGGCACAAACGACGATGTAGGGGTCGCGGGTGATACCAAAAATGGCAGGTATCGAGTCGAGGGCAAATACTAGATCTGTCACACCGAGTGAGACTAGAGCGATCATAAATGTCGATGCACCACGTTTGCGCAGGTAGGTGACAACACGATCCTCCTTCCACTCCTTCTGGTCATGTTCGGTCAAGAGTTTGTACGCGGTGAAGATGAGAAAGGCACCAAATACGAAGAATGCACCTGAGAAGCGTTCGATGATGGCACTTCCCGCTGCGATAAATCCACCACGTAAAAGCAGGGCAATGAGGATTCCTAGGAGTAGCACTAGTTGTTGCTTGGTTTTCTCAACCTGTAAACGGCTTAGAATAATCACAAAGACAAAGATGTTATCCACCGATAATGCGTACTCAGTAAGCCATCCTGCGAAGAACTCCTTCTGAGCATTTGCATCAGTTGTCCAATTTGGCATCAAGAAGCCAAAGATCAGAGCCGCGGAAATGTAGATTCCGGTCCAGATACCGGCCTCAGCCATAGACGTCTCTTTATTGCGACGAAGGATTGCGATGAAAAGATCTATCGAGATGACTGCGCCGAGAACGCCAAGGGTCAGAAGCCAAACAGTTGCAGATTCCATGAAGCGTATTGTGTCAGTTAGTTAAGGATCCAAAGACATGATTCAGGATTTTGCCTTGGAAACCTTTGGTCTGATGGGCTTTATGGGCTGAACTGGTGCAGGCTCCATCGAAAGGATCGCACCATCACGAGCGAGAACAGCCAGTGCTATAGCGTTTCTTTGCACACTAATAATTGTTGCCTTCGTCTCAGGAGTTGTCGCTAAGCCAAGTGCAGATTTAGCGGTTTTGTTTGCTTGGGTAACTGCAGTCATAAATCTTTGTGTGATCTCTTTTCGAATTTTTTCCCGCTCTTGTATCTGAATGCGGTATTTATCCATTTCAAGTTTGTACTGCAGCATCGCAGCATCAAAGCTTGATTGTGGAGTTGGCTTTGGTGTCATACTGGCATCGGCCAAGGCCACAGGAGTATTGAGCACAAGCATGCCCACACTCAGGGCTAGCCCCGCAAAGCGCACAACTTTCATCCCTACATAATCTCCTAGATCCCTGTGTTTTCTCTGTGAAACGCTTAATCGGACACTCATTTGATTGGCAACTGCGCTCACACATGAAAGAGTGTGGGCGTGGCACAACAGATCATGATCGTTGACGACGAGCCTGGGGTCCGTGCGCTTTTGCGCGATACCTTGAGCATCGCTGGCTTTGATGTAATCGAGGCAACTGATGGAATGTCGGCTCTTACGCTCATGCGCACGAATCAACCCCAACTTGCGGTGATTGATATCAACATGCCTTTGATGGATGGCTTTGAGCTTGTAGAACGTCTCAGGAGCACTAACAATCTTATTCCTGTATTGATGTTGACAGCGCGTGAAGATAAGAGTGATATTGCAAGGGGTCTGAAAATTGGCGCCGATGACTATGTCATCAAACCCTTTGGAATCGAGGAGCTTGTTCTAAGAATTAGGGCGATTTTACGTAGATCCTATAAGTCCGCCACTGCGCCGGCTGTGCTCTCATGTGGCCCAATAACGATTGATGATGACCAACATTGTGTCACCTTCAATGGACAAGTTATCGATCTTTCACCAACGGAGTATCGACTTCTACAGATTTTGATGGAGAAAAAAGGCCGTGTTCTGAGCAAAAAACTTCTTTTAGATGAAGTTTGGGGAATTACCTTTGAATCTGAGAGCACGGTCACTGACACATACATCTCATATTTACGCAAAAAATTTCATCGAGATGGCTTTGATGGGATCAAGACTATCCGTGGCGTTGGATTTTCAATCCAAGAACCCAAGCAAGGATAATGAAAAGCAGAACTCGGCAGTTTTTTGCTGCCGCTGTAGTTACCTCCACCCTCTCACTTCTCATCGGCGGTTTTGCTGTGTGGGGCTCCTATCAATCTGAACTTTCAATTATCGATAAGGAGATCGATATTGTCGTGGTGGATATTGCACAAAACCCTGGAAACCCACTTGCAGCCGCACTCGTAAGTATCGAGGAGAATAACTTTGACGTCACATTAGCCTTCAAGGCTCCAGATGGTCAACTTGCTCCATTGAAAGAGTCTAGAAAAGCAATTCTTGATGGCTCAGATGAGTTGCGAATCCGTTATGTTGATCTTGAGAACTCTGAGCAGTTAGTGATTGCAGCACCACTGAGAGATATAAATGAGAATTTGGTAAAGAATCTCTGGAGACTGCTTGTATTTATCATCTTTGCGAATACCCTAGCCATTTTTGTATCGTTGCTCATTAATCGCTCAGGTACTCTTGCTTTTGAACGTTCTCAACGCGTAAAGATGCAGGATTTTCTAGGCGATGCCGCTCACGAATTGCGCACTCCACTTACGGTAGTGAAGGGGTATGCACAGCTTCTAGAGGGTAATAAGTTAGAGCCAGAACGTACGGCGCTGGCGTTTAATCGACTCAATAGTGAGATCAAGCGCATGGAGATGCTCATCGCCGATCTTTTGATTCTTGCTGAGCTGGGAGAGGAAAACTCTGATGAGTTTGATCAGGTAAATCTCTCGCAACTTCTCTTTGAGAATATAAGAGATTGTTTAGCGGTGGCTCCACATCTGCAAATAGAGCAATTAATCGAGGAAGATGTCACTTTTCAAGGATCAGAGAAGTACTTACAGCGATTTATCTCTAACGCTCTGACCAATATCCGTGTTCACACACAGGGCGCTATCCCTGTTCGAGTTACCTTAAAAAATAGTGGAGAGATAACTTTGATTATTGAAGATGGTGGCCCAGGACTACCAGTCAACTCTTATGGGGAACAAATTCAAGGGCTCAAACGCTTTGATCGATCTCGCTCACGAGAGAGCGGTGGTAGTGGTCTTGGCTTGAGCATTATGAGCGCTGTCATTGAGCGACATAAAGGTAGGCTCTCATTGAAGAAGAGCACACTTGGTGGTTTGGCGATTGAAGTTCAACTTCCTCGCACTTAGACTAGGAAGGTGCGAATCCTTCAGATCCTGCTTCTTGTAATAATCCTCGTTGGTATCACTTACTGTATCCGCCTACTCAGAGCGCTTCATCAGAGAT
>JABMMN010000066.1 GCA_013205535.1 Candidatus Planktophila sp. | reverse complement strand
CAAGCACGTGTGCGGGAGAAGGGACTTGAACCCTCACGTCCGAAGACACAGGTTCCAAAGACCTGCGTGTCTGCCATTTCACCACTCCCGCATTACCCACACGAGAACTGCTTGCGCTCTCACTTGGACAGGTGACAAGATTAGAGGTAATCAAGGGATGGACCAACACGCCAGACAGGTAACGTCACGATACCTATGCGAGTAATCTTGGCGTATGCCCTCACAGATTGAGCTCCTTGAAGCCGCGCTCAAGGCGGCTATCGGGCGGGCCATCGCTAATGGGCAGTTAGCCGGGAGCACCCCAGAGTCGATCACGCTCTCGCGGCCTAAAAATCGAGAGCATGGCGACTATGCGACATCGGTTGCGCTGCAGTTGGCCAAGGCGGCAGGCAAAGAGCCCCGTGAAGTTGCTGCAATCATTGTGGATCAACTCAAAGACATTGATTCGATTATGGGCTTGGATGTGGCAGGGCCTGGCTTCATCAACATCACACTCAAGCGTTCAAGTCAGGCCGAACTGGTAAGCACAATCATCAACGCTGGAGCGAAGTTTGCAGATACAAATACCCTTGCAGGTGTTCGAATTAATCTTGAGTTTATTAGTGCCAACCCAACAGGGCCTTTGCATCTAGGGCATACACGTTGGGCTGCGGTCGGGGATTCACTGGGGCGCGTGTTAACTGCCGCGGGCGCAGATGTTACGCGTGAGTTTTACATCAATGATCGTGGAAACCAGATGGATCTATTTGGAGCATCTGTTGAAGCGGGCGCACTTGGCACGGCAGTCCCAGAGGATGGTTATAAGGGTGAATACATCATCGATCTTGCAAAGGAAGTTGTGGAAAATAACCCAGCTATCACATCTTTGCCTGAACAAGATCGGCAGATTGCATTCCGAGAGGCTGCATATACGTTGCAACTTGCAGATCAACAGCGAGTGCTCGAAGACTTCGGTACGCACTTTGATATCTGGTTTTCAGAGCGCTCGTTACATGATCAAGGCGCGGTAGAGCATGGGGTCGAGAAACTTCGGACTCAAGGTCATGTCTTTGAGGATAAGGGTGCAACTTGGCTTCGCACCACAGATTTTGGTGATGATAAGGATCGTGTTCTAGCCAAATCAGATGGTTCATTTACCTATTTCTCATCTGATACCGCTTACTACATCAATAAACGCGAACGTGGCTTTGATATCTGCATCTATATGTTAGGGGCAGATCATCATGGCTATGTGGGCCGTCTCAAGGCGACAGCGGCTTGCGCGGGTGATGATCCTAATTTTAATGTCGAGATATTAATCGGCCAGCTGGTCAAGATAATGGAGGGCGGCCAAGAGGTAAAGCTCTCCAAGCGGGCGGGAACGATCATCACCTTAGAGGAGTTAGTGGAAAAAACTGGTGTTGATGCCGCGCGGTATACATTGATTAGATATCCAGTGGATACCCCGATGGTGATGGATATTGATCTCTTGAAGCGCAGTACAAATGAGAATCCGGTCTATTACGTGCAGTATGCCCATGCCCGAATCGCTGCAGTCTTGCGCAATGCCACCGAACTCAAAATCTCATTAGAAATCCAGGATTTTGATCCATCGCAGCTGATACACGATCGTGAGAATGAACTATTGGGTAAGTTAGCTCAGTTTCCCCGGGTCGTTGAATCAGCGGCGCAGATGCGCCAACCCCACCGCATTGCACGCTATCTCGAGGAGTTAGCAGGTACCTATCACGGATTTTATGCCGATTGCCGTGTGCTGCCGATGGGGGATGAAAATCCAACCTCATTGCACACGGCCCGGCTACTACTCTGTTCATCTACGAAGATAGTAATTGCTCGCGCCCTAGACCTATTGGGCGTAAGTGCCCCGGAGAGGATGTAGTTCGATATGTGGTCCTCTCATGTCCGGATCGATAAGCAGTTATCAATCTCTGGCATCACAGCAACGGCCCTTGCCAAAGAGTTTCACACCCCGGCCTTTGTCATGGATGAAGAGGATTTTCGTACCCGTGCAATCTCTTGGGATACCTCTTTAAAGAGTGTATTTGGCCCGAATGCTGGGACGGTGTACTACGCAGCCAAGGCGTTCATCTGCACCGAGGTAGCGCGCTGGATCAAGGAGATTGGAATTGGGATCGATGTATGTACTGGTGGCGAGCTTGCAGTTGCCCTTGCCGGGGGCATTGATCCTACAAAGATTGAGTTACATGGCAATAACAAATCTTTGGCTGAGATCAAGGATGCCGTAAGCGTCGGTGTCGGTACTATCGTTGTTGACTCTCTATTTGAAATCGATCGAGTCGCAGCTGCTGCTACCGAATATGGAAAAATCCAACGAGTTTTAATACGTTTGACACCAGGTATCAAGGCCGATACTCACGAATCAATTGCAACGGCGCATGAAGACGTCAAGTTTGGTTTCTCCATCGCAAGCGGTGCTGCCTGGAAGGCCATCGAAGCAGTGCGCACTCATCCATCGATTGAACTAAGAGGCTTTCACGCACACATTGGCTCTCAGATTTTAGATACTGAATCCTTCGAGATCAGTGCGCAACGTTTGATTGAACTTCTTGCTCAATATCGCGATGCATTTGGTGGCCAGTTACCTGAACTTGATTTAGGTGGAGGCTATGGAATTCACTATGTACAAGGTGATAAAGAGTTATCGCCAGCCGTTGTAATGAGCGCTCTTGGCAAGGTAGTCACCACACGTTGCGCTGCACACAACTTGGATATCCCAAAGATCTCCATCGAGCCAGGCCGTGCCATTGTTGGACCGACAATGTTCACACTCTATGAAGTTGGCACAGTCAAAGATGTCACACTTGAGAATGGTTCAATTCGTCGATACATATCTATCGATGGTGGAATGAGCGATAATATCCGCCCAGCTCTTTATGGAGCCGAGTACACGGCAATTCTCGCGAATCGCATCAGTGAGGCCCCGTTGCTCTCTGCTCGCGTAGTTGGCAAGCATTGCGAGACTGGTGACATTCTTATCGACTCTATCGAGCTCGCAAGTGATATTGCACCTGGAGATTTATTGGCGACTCCTGCAACCGGTGCATATGGACGCAGTTTGGCGAGCAACTATAACCACGTGCCGCGACCACCAGTTATCGCAGTAAAGAACGGCAAAGCCCGCGTGATTGTGCGCCGAGAAACTGCGGCCGATCTGCTGGGCTTAGATTTTTAACGCCGTTACAGGCATCTGTGAAAGAATAGGCGCATGGAAGCGGCCTTGAAAACAATCTCGATAGGAATGCTTGGCGCTGGCGTTGTTGGAAGCCAGGTTGCTCGTCTATTGCAATCCGATCGCCAGGAGCTCTCTGATCGCTCAGGTGCGCTATTGGTCTTGAAAAAGGTCGGCGTGCGCAGCAATACTCCACGTGAAGGTATTGATGTATCTATGATCACGACGGATTTACATTCGATTGTGAGTGATCCGACTATAAATATAGTGATCGAGGTCATGGGTGGCATCGAACCTGCGCGCTCATTGATTCTGGAGGCGATTAAAAATAAGAAATCAGTCATAACCGCCAATAAGGCCCTTCTTGCAACACATGGCCATGAGCTCTTTAACGCCGCCGATGCGGCAAAAGTAGATTTATATTACGAGGCGGCCGTTGCAGGGGCGATTCCTATCATCCGCTCCATGCGCGAGTCATTGGCAGGAGATCAGATCACTCGAGTCATGGGAATTGTGAATGGAACTACTAATTATATTTTGACGAAAATGCATGAGGAGGGCCGTGAGTTTGCAGATGTCTTGAAAGAGGCGCAAACACTGGGCTACGCAGAGGCCGATCCAACTGCCGACATTGAGGGCCACGACGCTGCCGCAAAGGCTGCGCTCCTTGCAAGCCTGGCATTTCATAGCACCGTCACCATAGATGAGGTTTATTGCGAAGGAATCACAAAGATCTCGATCGATGATGTTAAATCCGCTCAGGCGATGAGCTGTGTCATCAAACTTTTAGCGATCGCTGAACTCACTGTAAAAGATGAGATCTCCGTGCGTGTGCATCCAGTGATCTTGCCAAACTCACATCCTTTAGCCTCGGTCCGTAATGCATTCAACGCCGTGTACGTCGAATCAGAGGCGGCCGGAGAGCTCATGTTTTACGGTCGTGGGGCTGGCGGAGCACCCACCGCATCGGCGATTCTGGGTGATCTAGTCGCAGTAACGCGCCATCGTGCATATTCAACTGTGGGATATGGCGAATCTGATTACGCCGACTTAGATATTGCTCCAGTCGCAGATGTGAAATCTCAGTTCTTTGTGCGCTTACATGTTGCCGATAAATCAGGTGTTTTAGCATCTATCGCCCAGACATTTGCCAGTGAAGATGTCTCCATCCAGACGGTGCGCCAGAGCGGTTTAGGCAGAGATGCTGAGCTCGTAGTCGTCACACATGCAGCATCTGAAGCCTCTCTCACTGCCTGTGTCAAAAGATTAACTGCGATGGAGATAGTCAGCAAAGTTGAATCAGTGATCCGTGTCGAGGGAGCGGTCTCATAAATGCAGATCTTCGGTGCTAAGGGCAAGGTAAAAGGGGCCCACCAATGGCGAGGTGTCATTGAAGAGTATCGCCACCGTCTACCGGTTACTTCCAGAACACCCATCATCTCTTTGCGTGAAGGTGGGACGCCTCTTATCTATGCATGTAATCTCTCAGAGTTACTTGGTAATAACGTTTGGATCAAATACGAAGGGCTCAATCCGACAGGTTCATTCAAGGATCGTGGAATGACCATGGCGATCTCAAAGGCGGCCGAAGATGGCGCTAAAGCCGTAATTTGCGCATCAACTGGTAACACATCTGCATCCGCCTCTGCATATGCGGTCAAAGCTGGGATGACACCGGTAGTCCTGATTCCAAAGGGAAAGATTGCAATGGGCAAACTAGCCCAGGCTGTGATTCATAACTCCTCAATTGTGCAGGTCAATGGAAACTTTGATGATTGCCTGACTCTGGCAAAGGAGTTATCAGAGAACTATCCAGTCGCACTTGTGAACTCAGTCAATCCATTCCGCATTCAAGGACAAAAGACGGCAGCATTTGAAGTTGTAGATATGTTGGGGGATGCTCCAGATATTCATGCAATGCCCGTTGGCAATGCGGGAAATATCACCGCCTATTGGATGGGTTACAAGGAGTACTACGGCGATAACATCTCATCACAGTTACCTGCGATGTATGGCTTTCAAGCCGCGGGCGCTGCGCCAATCGTGAAGGGAAAGATCGTCAAAAACCCGGAAACCATCGCAACTGCGATTCGAATTGGAAATCCCGCCTCTTGGGCCCAGGCCGTTGATGCCCGTGATGCATCAGGTGGTGTGATCGATAGCGTGAGCGATAGAGAGATCCTCTCTGCTTATCGCTTGATCGCAGCGCAAGAGGGGATCTTCGTCGAGCCATCATCGGCGGCAGGATTGGCTGGGCTGATCAAATATAAGAAGGCCAAGAAACTTCCCAAAGACAAGACAATAGTAATCACGGTGACTGGACATGGATTGAAAGATATCCAATATGCATTGGATAGTACGAAGAAGCCGGTCGTAATCCCAGTCGATCTCAAAGCCGCTGCAAAGGCTCTTGGGCTCAAGTAAAATGAAGCCAACATTCAAGGCGCAATCTGTGCAGGTACAAGTCCCTGCAACTACTGCCAACTTAGGTCCAGGCTTCGATAGTTTAGGTCTAGCTCTTGCACTACATGATCGTTATATCGCCCAAGTTCTTGATGAGCAGATTATCGACATCGATATTTCGGGTGAAGGTGCAGATGATCTACCGCGTAATGAGAAGAATCTTGTGATTAAGTCGATGTACAAAGGCTTTGAGTTTCTTGGTGGAAAGCCACGTGGTATCGCTTTGCGTGCGTTAAATGTCATCCCTCATAGTCGCGGACTTGGATCATCGGCTAGTGCGATCGTTGGTGGGTTATCACTTGCGCGCGCCCTCGTTCTGGGTGGTAGCGAGCGAATGAGCGATGATGACATGTTGAACCTGGCCAGTGCGATTGAGGGTCATCCCGATAACGTTGCCGCTGCGATCTTTGGTGCAGCAACCGTTGCTTGGAAAGAGGTACAACATGGTCAAGATGTCGCCTTATCTGTGCAGCTAGAGGTCGATCCAAGAATTAGCGTGATGGCCTTTGTCCCATCTACATCTGTTGCAACATCAAAGGCTCGCAAGATGCTTCCCGAGTTAATCGCACACTCCGATGCGGTGAGAAACTCAGCGAATACAGCCTTACTAGTCCATGCCCTCCAACACCGTCCAGATCTGCTGCACACTGCGACTGCAGATTTTCTGCATCAGTCTTATCGTGCCCAGGCAATGCCTGCCTCTTTCGCACTTCTCACGAAGCTGCGCAAGGCCGGGGTTGCAGCCTTTATCTCTGGAGCTGGGCCGACGGTGCTGGTATTGCATACTGGTGGATCCGCAGAGGTAGAGGAGCTCACTCGCGCCGGTGGCGAAAAGTTCAGCGCTCTGGCCCTTGGGGTATCCCGCAGCGGTGCCAGCCTCATTTGAGCCTTCATTTTGTCCTTCGGTAGTCGGACTGCTAGCCTTTACCTTGTAAGTGAGGCCTTCTACATCGGCCATGTAAGACGAGAAAAATCAGAGAAATAATCCCAGGAATATGGCTCATTCATAGCAGCCCATAAACCAATAGCGAAAAGAAACAGATGACAACAACAGAAGAGCCAGTACGTTCACAGAGTCCAGAGCTTGCCGCAATGACGCTTCCAAAACTCAAGACAGTTGCAACACAGTTAGGTGTCGATGGCGCGGCCAAGATGAAAAAGGATGCATTAGTCGGGGCGATCGCTGATTTGCAGGCGAGCAACCGCGAGGCGGCTAAGGCCGAACGCGAAGCGCGCCGCGAGGCCCGTAATAATCGAAAGAAAGAGGGTAAGTCGACCTCTCATACATCACAGGATTTAGATGAGGCGCCAGATGATGAAGCCCCATCAAGTAACACCGATCGTGGGGGCCGCAATGATCGCCATGACCGAGGACGTGGGCGAGATCGCAACCGTGATCGCAACCGTGATCGTGCACCGCGCGAGGATCGTGAGCCAGTTCTGAGTGAGGATGATGTCTTAGTACCAGTCAGTGGGCTACTCGATATTCTCGATAGCTATGGCTTTATCCGCACATCTGGCTATCTGCCGGGTACAAATGATGTCTATGTGACATTAGCCCAGGTCCGTAAAAATGGTCTACGTAAAGGTGATGTTGTCACAGGACAGGTTCGCCAACCACGCGAGGGTGAGACAAAGCAGAAGTTCAACGCCCTCATCACCCTTGAGAGCGTCAATGGAATGACTCCCGATGAGGCGCGTAACCGTGTTGAGTTTGGAAAGCTCACTCCACTTTATCCGCAGGAGCGTTTACGTCTTGAGACCGAGCCAAATGTCTTGACCACACGCGTTATCGATCTGATTGCACCGATTGGTAAAGGCCAGCGTGGCCTTATCGTCTCGCCACCTAAGGCGGGTAAGACAATGGTCTTGCAGGCGATTGCAAATGCCATCACAACAAATAATCCAGAGTGTCACTTAATGGTTGTCTTAGTTGATGAGCGTCCTGAAGAGGTCACAGATATGCAGCGCAGCGTTAAGGGTGAGGTCATCGCCTCTACCTTTGATCGCCCAGCAGATGATCACACAACGATTGCCGAGCTGGCTATTGAACGCGCAAAGCGCCTGGTCGAACTAGGCCATGATGTGGTTGTTCTTCTCGACTCAATTACACGTCTAGGCCGTGCCTATAACATCGCAGCTCCTGCCTCAGGTCGCATTCTCTCTGGCGGTGTTGATTCAGCAGCGCTGTATCCACCAAAGAAGTTCTTCGGAGCGGCTCGAAATATTGAAGATGGCGGCTCACTCACAATTCTTGCAACGGCGCTCGTCGATACAGGTTCTCGCATGGATGAGGTTATCTTTGAGGAGTTCAAAGGAACTGGAAATATGGAGTTGATTCTGGATCGTCGCTTAGCCGATAAGCGCATCTTCCCGGCCGTTAACGTCGTTGCCTCAGGTACTCGTAAGGAAGAGATTCTTATGGGAACAGAGGAGCTCAATATTGTCTGGAAGCTTCGTCGGGTTCTGCACGCTTTAGAGCCACAAGCCGCCCTCGAACTTCTCCTTGAGAAGATGAAGGGCACGAAATCCAACGTTGAGTTCTTGATGCAGATACAGAAGACAACTGCAGGTCCTGACGACTCAAAGTAAGCGTAAATTTCTCAAAAGTAGGCTTATCGCCTACCCTTATATCCTGTTAACCAGCCAGTTTGGTTCACTCGCTAGCCGAGATCCAAACATGAATGAGGGAAGAACAATGAAGCCAGAGATCCACCCAGAGTATAAAGAGACCCAGGTAACCTGTGGTTGCGGTGAGAAGTTCGTGACCCGCTCAACAGTTGCCAGCGGTTCAATCTATGTTG
>JABMMN010000065.1 GCA_013205535.1 Candidatus Planktophila sp. | reverse complement strand
TTGAAGTCTTCGCGCTCTGATTATGGCTCTACGATAGGGACATGGATCGCACCTACTGCGTTGAAACCTACGGCTGTCAGATGAATGTTCACGACTCCGAACGTATTTCAGGTCTGCTCGATGAGGCTGGGTTCGTACCGGTCATTGAGGGTCAACAGGCCGATATCATCGTATTTAACACGTGTGCGGTACGCGAGAATGCCGATAATAAACTCTACGGAAACCTCTCATTCTTGGCACCGATTAAAAAGTTAAATCCAATGATGCAGATTGCTGTCGGCGGGTGCCTAGCTCAAAAAGATCAGGCGATGATCCTCAAGAAAGCGCCTTATGTTGATGTCGTCTTTGGCACGCATAATGTGGGCTCGCTGCCAGCGCTGCTTGAGCGTGCACGCATTGAACAGGAGTCACAGATTGAAATACTCGAGTCCCTTGAGCATTTTCCTTCGACACTGCCAGCTCGACGCCTGTCGGCATTTTCTTCCTGGGTCTCAGTCTCTGTGGGATGTAACAACACCTGTACTTTTTGTATCGTCCCGACTCTGCGTGGGATAGAGAAGGATCGTGGGGCGAAAGAGATCCTCGCTGAGATCAGGGCACTCGTTGATCAAGGTGTCATTGAGATAACTCTGCTGGGTCAAAATGTCAACGCCTATGGTGTGGATTTTGATGATCGTCGGGCATTTGCACATCTGCTTCGAGAGTGTGGGAGAGTCGATGGCCTTGAGCGTGTGCGCTTTATGTCCCCCCATCCACGTGATTTCACCGATGATGTCATTGATGCCATGGCGCAAACTCCCAACGTAATGCCACATCTGCATATGCCATTGCAATCAGGCTCCAATGCAATATTGCAGTCGATGCGCCGCTCATATCGCACGGATAGATATCTTGGAATTCTCGATCGTGTGCGATCTGCGATACCACATGCATCAATTACAACTGACATCATCGTCGGTTTTCCTGGGGAGAGCGAGAGTGACTTTCAAGCAACTTTAGATTTATGTTCTCAGGCTCGTTTTGCCGCGGCCTATACCTATCAATACTCGATCCGCCCAGGTACTCCCGCGGCGACAATGCCAGATCAGATTTCAAGTGAGATTGTGGGTAAGCGCTATATGCGGTTGCATAATCATCAACAGTTGATATCCCTCTCCGTTAATCAAGAGGCGATCGGTAAAAACTTCAAGGTTTTAGTCGGGGATTACGAGGGGCGCAGGGATATCGCTCAAGAGCGTCTCACCGGTCGTAGTGAGGATTTTAGACTTGTGCACTTTGATAATTCTGCGCTGGCACGTCCTGGAGATGAGGTGCAAGTCCGTATAAGTGATGCATCGGCTCATTATTTGATTGGTAGTCCCGGGATAGTGCGACAAACTCGGGGAGGAGATGCCCATGCAGCTCGCACGGCAGATACCGTGAAGAGTCCAACGATGCTTGGAATGCCATCATTATCACGATGAGAGAATTCGCTGCATGAGCCTGATTGTCGTTTGTGGGGCAACTGCTACAGGTAAGAGTGATCTTGCGATAGCCCTGGCACAGCGCCTGGATGGAGAGATTGTGAACGCTGATTCCATGCAAATTTACCGTGGAATGGATATTGGGACAGCAAAGTTAAGCATGGATGAGCGCCAAGGAGTTGCTCATCATTTGTTGGATGTCCTTGATGTCAGCCAGGACTCGACTGTGGCCTGGTATCAAGATGCAGCACGTTGCGCAATCAAGGAGATAACAGGACGCGGAAAGCGTGCAATTGTTGTTGGCGGTACTGGCCTCTATATAAAATCTATTTTAGATGAACTCAACTTTCCAGATACCGACCCTGTAGTACGTGCAAACCTTGAGAGTGAGTTGGAGAATATTGGCCTAGATGCTCTCTTTGAAAGATTGGAGAGATTGGATCCTGCAGCTGCAATCGCGATAGAGCGTGCAAATGCCCGCCGAATAATCAGGGCGTTAGAGGTGATAGAGATAACTGGCAAGCCATTCACGGCTAACTTACCGCGCCAGGAGAGCACGCGATATCCAGATGCACGACAGTTTGGATTAGTGATGGATCGTGAGAGATTAGATGAGCGAATTAGCGCCCGTGTAGATCGTATGTGGGAGCGAGGTCTCCTGGCTGAGGTAGACACTCTTCTTGGTGCGCGAATCACCGATGGACGCACGGCTCAACTTGCATTGGGATATGCGCAGATAATCGCCTTTCGAAAGGGGTTGATGAGTCAAGATCAGGCGCGTGAGGAGACAAAGCGTGCAACACGCCAATACGCCAGACGGCAGGAGACATGGTTCTCGCGTGATGCACGTATCACCTGGATCTCACCGGTGCAGCCCCACCTAGAAACAGTACTGGCCCACCTAGAGAAGATAAACTACGCGTAATGATTGCAACGTATGGCCACGGCACAGAAAATGACTTTGTGCTGGTCTTTGATCCGAGCGATGAACACTCAATCACAACTGCTCAGACAGCGGCGATTTGTGATCGTACAACCGGCGTTGGCGCCGATGGCTTGATCAGAATTATCAAACGTGATGGAAAATGGTTCATGGATTATCGAAACGCCGATGGCTCTCTAGCCGAGATGTGCGGTAACGGCATTCGAGTGATGGCGCGCTACATGGTCGAGCGGGGCCATGTACCTGAGGGCATATTCGCAATCAATACACGCGATGGAATCAAACATCTACGTGTCCCCATGGTGGGGGATATATCCGTAAATATGGGTCAGGTGACCGATGAGTCCGAGGCGATTACTGTCGCAACGAATGCCCAAGTCTGGAATGGCTACAACATCAGTACAGGAAATCCCCATGCAGTTGTCTTTGTCGATGACATCAACAAAGTTGGAGAATTGGATGAGCCACCAGTTGTGCGACCCAAGGACTCTTATCCAGAGGGGGTCAATGTGGAGTTTGCCCAGATAACGGGTGATCACCGGATCTCAATGCGCGTGTATGAACGAGGCAGTGGTGAGACACGATCATGTGGGACTGGTACATGTGCAGTGGCCTTGGCCGCTGTTGTACACACTCAAGGCTCATTGCCATCTACCTGGGTGATAAATCCACCGGGTGGACGCCTGGAGGTTGTCATCGATGGACACTCAAATGCAACGCTTATTGGTCCAGCAGTTCTGGTCAAAGATGTAGATATCTCGGAGTTTCTACTTGCTTAATAAAGATGTTGGAGACGAGTTCGAAGCGCTCATGCAAGAGAGTGCCCGAGTTGCTCAAGCATATGATGCAAGCGAGAGTGAGAATCTGCTTGACCCAAGCCTTGAGCTTTCAGAGCGCCATGCACTGCGCCGTGTCAAAGGTTTCTCGACCGAACTTCAAGACATCTCTCTTGCTGAATATCGTCAGTTACAACTCGAACGAGTTGTGTTGGTGGGTGTATGGACTGAGGGTACATCTGTCATGGCCGAGAACTCATTAGCCGAACTCAAAGCTTTAGCCGAGACGGCAGGCTCTGAAGTTCTTGAGGGATTGATCCAGCGACGCGATAAGCCAGATCCAGCGACATACATCGGATCTGGAAAGGTCGAGGAGTTACGACAGGTCGTGATTTCAACGGGTGCAGATACTGTGATTTGCGATGGCGAACTCTCACCAT
Source organism: Candidatus Planktophila sp. (assembly GCA_013205535.1). Lineage (GTDB taxonomy): Bacteria > Actinomycetota > Actinomycetes > Nanopelagicales > Nanopelagicaceae > Planktophila. Next base: position 3,710 of record JABMMN010000065.1, on the reverse strand, counting down.
CGCAGCTACGCCAACTTGAGGAGAAGGTAAAGGTAAAGGTTGTCGATCGGACCGCTCTGATCTTAGATATTTTTGCACAGCATGCAAAGAGCAAAGAGGGTAAGGCCCAAGTTGAACTAGCTCAGATTGCTTATCTGCTTCCTCGCCTTCGTGGTTGGGGAGATTCCCTCTCGCGCCAAGTGGGTGGACGTGCGGCAGGGGGTGCTGGAATCGGTGGACGTGGTCCTGGTGAGACCAAGATCGAGACAGATCGCCGGCGTATCCGTGACAAGATGGCAAAGCTGCGGAGAGAGATTGCACAGATGAAAATCTCTCGCGACACTAAGCGACAAGAGCGTAAGCGCTCAAACATCCCATCGGTGGCGATCGCAGGATATACAAATGCCGGGAAGTCATCTCTGCTTAACCGATTGACAGATGCGGGAGTGCTTGTTGAAAATGCTCTCTTTGCGACACTGGATCCAACGGTTCGAAAGTGCGCGACAAGTGATGGTCGGATCTACACACTCAGTGACACCGTTGGTTTTGTCCGTCACCTCCCACACCAACTTATCGATGCATTCAAATCAACTCTTGAGGAAGTGTCAGGTGCGGATGTCATCGTGCATGTGGTCGATGGTTCGCATACAGATCCATTTGAGCAGATACGGGCAGTGCGTCAAGTCATCACAGAGATAGGCGGCGATAAGATTCCAGAGATCATCGCAATCAATAAAGTAGATATTGCAGACTCTGCAATTGTGATGGAGATTTTGCGCAAGGAGCCCAATAGCTTTGCATTCTCAGTGCGCACAGGCTTTGGGCTCCAGGCCCTAGTACACGCGATTGAGAGCTCACTTCCACGCCCGAGTATCGAAATTAAGACTGTGATCGCCTATAACCGAGGTGATCTCATTCACGCCATCCATGAAAAGGGAGAGATTTTTTCACAGGAGTACGTTGAGGCTGGAACTGCGATTCACGCTCGCGTGGACGCTGGGTTGGCCCAGGCGATAGAAAAGGCTCAAGAGAGCCTGGAATAAGCGAGTCACTTGGCGTGTTGAATTAACTAGAAAGAGTGAAAATAGGCCATGATGCGCCCGCAGGTCAGAATCTAAGTCAAGAATCGGGGTGAGAGCAGTGGCAACGGACTACGACACCCCCAGAAAAACAGATGAAGAGCTCCATGAAGAGTCGTTAGAGGAGCTCAAGGCACAACGTGTCGATGCTCAATCCGGTCAGATTGATGTCGATGAAGCCGAAGCTGCTGAGAGCCTTGAGCTTCCGGGTGCTGATTTATCTGGCGAAGAACTTTCGGTTCGGGTAGTTCCTAAGCAAGTAGATGAATTCACTTGCTCACGTTGTTTCTTGGTACATCACAGTACTCAATTAGCTAAAGGTGAAGACGCTACTGCAGTTTGTAAGGAATGCTCTTAACTGTTAGCCGTTAAGAATTTTTACAAGTTCGGCATTTCGCTTTGAAGTAATTAACCAATACGGTGTTTGATCGCGGGGATCGTTGATTTCAACTTTCACACCAGTTGATCGCCAGAATCTAAAGATTAGATAAGAAGCTGGGTCGGCATCGCGAGTGCGAAGTCGGCCCATTTCCTTACTATCTAGCGCTGTTGCTTTACCCACATAGTTAAGTCCAATATGAGCTGTGCCTGCGCGCAATTCACTTTCGTCAATTTCGAGTACTAGCGAGCTTTTCAGCGCAATCAAAACGATTAATACGGTGCTGACAACCCAAGTTATGAACGCAGGCTGATTTCCGATCGCGGCCCAAACTGCAACTACTAAGGATAAAAAGGGAAAGTAGATGAAGGTCAAGAGCCAAAATGGCGCGCGAATCACTTCTCTAAATCTCATAACACCACGCTATCGTGAAATAAATAAAGTAGCCTTATGACATGAGTCGTGTTGCCAGCACCACACCGCCCGAGGGGGCTGTGATTCCCGAGCGTCATCCACTCGCCCCTGCTACTGGCACCAGAGCCCCATCTCACTACGGCAATTGTTTTGGTTGCGGAGAGTTGCACCCTACTGGCTTGCATCTAGTTGCTCATATCGGTGAAGGTGCAACTATCACAGCGGAATTCACGGTAACTGAAAATCATCAAGGTGCACCAGGTCTTGCTCATGGCGGTTTAATTTCATTAGCTTTCGATGAAGCGATGGGCAAATTAATGTGGCTAATAAGAACTCCTGCAGTAACTGCCCGTTTAGAGACAGATTTCATTCGCCCAGTGCCGCTAGGCACAACTTTGCATATATCTGCCGAAATTACTGGCCAAGTTAATCGCAAAGTTTATACGGCGGCTGTAGGCAGGCTAGGTTCACCAGAAGGTGAAATTGCGGTTCGTGCCGCAGCGTTATTTGTCGTTGTACCAATGTCGCATTTCTTAACTCAAGCGCCGGCGGGTTTCTTGCAAGAAGTGGCTAAGAATCCTGAGTTACTGGCATTTGTGGACCCAGAGTTTGAGATTAACCCATGAGAGATCTGCCAGTTTTAATTAAGCGGTTAGATCCTGGTGTGCCGCTTCCGAAATATTCTAAAGGCGGAGATGCTGGCGCCGACATCGTGACGCGAATCGATTTAACTATTGAACCAGGGGAGCGCGCTCTTGCTCCAACCGGAATCGCGATCGCGCTAATCAATGGATATGCCGCTTTCGCTCATCCTCGTTCTGGTTTAGCAATTAAGCACGGTGTGTCAATGGTTAACACGCCAGGCACCATTGATGCCGGGTTTCGTGGTGAGCTACAAGTAATTTTGATTAACCTAGATCCGCGCGAAAGTATCTCGTTCAAGCGGGGCGATCGTATTGCACAGTTAGTTTTCCAAAAAGTAGAACGGGCTGAATTTATCGAGGTTGAAGAACTCCCTGGTTCTGATCGTTCAGTTGACGGCTTTGGCTCCACTGGAGTGGCTTAACCATGAGTGATCAAAAGAAAGTAATTGATGCACTGGGTGGGAAAAAAGGTTTATTAGATTCTGGCCTACCAGCTCTGGTATTTCTAGTTGCTTTCAACATCGCTAAGGATCTGCAAAAAGCCGCTACTGCTGCGATTATCACGGCGCTAGTCCTTGCGGTCTTGCGATTGGCCAAGAAAGATACTTTGCAGCATGTGATATCCGGCTTAATCGGTGTTGTGTTCTGTGCATTTCTAGCACGCAAAACTGGGTCTGCAGTTGATTATTATTTACCTGGCTTAATCATCAACGTTATTTATGGTTCAGTTTATTTAATTGCCAACTTAGTCGGATTTCCAATTTTAGGATTAGTCCTTGGTCCGATTCTGGGCGAGAATTTACATTGGCGCAAAGTCACCGAACGTAAGCGCGCTTACATAAAAGCTGGCTGGCTGTGGGTTGGCTTGTTTGCATCCCGGTTAATCGTGCAATATCCGCTTTATAAAACTGGAAATCTAACTGCGCTAGGTACCGCGCGCCTTGCTATGGGTTATCCACTATTTGCAGCTGTTGCCTGGGGATCTTGGTTAATTATTAAAAAAGTACCAACAGCGGTAGCACCAGAAAAGTCAGCCGACTAGTTAGCGATAAAACATTGCTTGAGCAGATCTTCTGCTTCAGCTGTTGCTACAAATAGCAGTTCATCACCTGCGGTAAAGACTTCGTGCAACTTTGGCGTGATCACACGACCATCGCGCACGATTGCAGCGAGGGCAGAATTTTCGGGCAAAGGGATTTCTTCTACGGTCAGACC
>JABMMN010000064.1 GCA_013205535.1 Candidatus Planktophila sp. | reverse complement strand
TTCACCACAATGTGGGTCTGGTTCTGTCGCGCCTCGCGTGCCTTTTGTGCGACCTCGTACTTGCACTTTCCGAAGTCCATAATCTTGCAAACGGGTGGATTCGCCTCTGGCGCGATCTCGACTAAGTCCAGACCTACCTCATCGGCCATCTTTAACGCGGTATCTATATCGACGACCCCTACCTGTTGACCGGTGTGTCCGATCAAGCGAATTTGAGGCGTACGAATTCGATCATTAATGCGTGGATCGGTGCTGACTGTGTTCTCCCTCGGTTGAGCAAAGCGCTTTGGTGTCACAGCGCATTACAAAAGAAAACCGCAAGGATAAAGAAGAAGAACTTCATCCGACAAACCAGATCGCACAAATGGCGATTGAGGTGGGAGCGGCAACTCCTCTTGCAGTGAGCTGTTAAGCCACTGGTCTAGGGCAAATCTTACCTGAGCCCAAGCAAAGTGGGAAATCCTCGCCTTTTAGGCACCCATAGCGTGCAGGCCACCATCGACGTGGATAATCTCAGCCGTTGTCTTTGGGAACCAGTCCGATAACAGGGCAATGGCCGCTTGAGCCGCTGGAACTGGATCATTGACATCCCATGTCAGCGGCGATCGCTCGTTCCATACCTTCTCAAACTCTGCAAAACCGGGGATCGATTTCGCCGCCATTGTTCGTATCGGACCTGCGGCGATCAAATTCACCCGAATGTTCTGCGCCCCAAGATCTCGCGCGAGATAACGTGATGTCGATTCAAGGGCCGCCTTTGCAACGCCCATCCAGTCATAGTGTGGCCAGGCCACTGTGGCATCGAAATCTAGGCCCACCACTGAGCCACCTCCAGAAAATAGCGGTTGGGCTGCCATCGTGAGCGCTTTAAGTGAGTAAGCCGAGACGTGAATCGCCGTAGCAACATCCTCCCACGTTGTATTCAGGAAGTTTCCACCAAGGGCTGCTTCGGGTGCGAATCCGATTGAATGAACCACACCATCTAAACCATCAGGGAAATATTCACGGACTCGAGACTCAAGGGCTGCTAGATCTTCGGTATCAGTGACATCTAACTGCACAACAGGAGCCGGCTTTGGGAGTCTGCCAGCGATCCGAGTCGTGAGAGAGAGAACACGACCATATGAGGATAGAAGAACCTCTGCACCCTGTTCTTGGGCAAGACGTGCGATATGAAATGCAATCGATGCATCTGTAAGTACACCTGTAACAAGAATCTTTTTTCCCTCTAAAATTCCCATTTAATGTCCCATCCCCAATCCTCCGTCAACTGGAATGATTGCCCCAGTGATATAGGCGGCCTCTGGCGATGCGATGAAAGTGACCACATCTGCAATCTCGGCAGCAGAGCAAAAGCGTCCCAATGGAATAGAAGATGAAATCTCGTTACGCCGCTTTTCATCCAGCTTAGATGTCATATCGGTTTCGACAAAGCCTGGAGCGATCACATTAGAGGTTATTCCTCGACTGCCGATTTCACGGGCAAACGAGCGTGCCATACCTACAAGTCCAGATTTGCTGGCTGCGTAATTGACTTGACCAGCTGCACCAGTGGCGGCAACCACTGAACCCACGAATATGAGTCGTCCGCGCTTGAGTTTGAGCAGCCCCAAACTCGCTCGGCGTGCGACTCGAAATGCACCCGTCAGATTTGCATCAATGACGGTTTCGAAATCAGAGTCGGGCATGCGCATAACCAATCCATCCCTGGTAATTCCAGCATTTGCGACAATGATCTCTGGAATACCCCACTGTGTCTCGATAAAATTGAAGGCCTCATCAACACTGTGAGTCGAAGTGACATCCATGAGCACGCTGTGAAAACCCTCTGGCGCTGGGCCGGTGCGATATGCGGCAACCACGTCATGCCCCGCCGCTTTGAGTGCGTGCGCTATAGCCAATCCAATGCCCCGATTAGCACCGGTGACTAAAGCAAGAGAGGCCATACACCCCAATCTACTGGCTACTACAAGGTATTCAAAAGATGCAGCGTTAGGTGGCAGGTAATAGCCTTATGCCATGAGTGATGAAAAGGAAGTCTTTGACATCACCAGTGCGCCACGATCGCTGAGCGCCGATCAATCAGGGCGCCAGAGGCGATACTTTTTTTCAATGATGATCAGGACCGTCTGCTTTATCCTGACAGTTATTTTGCCAAGTCCTTATCGCTGGATAGCTCTATTTGGCGCGGTTGTACTGCCGTATTTTGCCGTTGTCATAGCAAATGCTGGGCGTGAGACATTCATACCTGGGGCACATGTGCGGGATGAGAAACCGAGAGCGATCTCTTAAACTACAGTGAAGCCCATGCGTCGTGAGCCATGGGCACTGCTCAAATCTCTTCTTGCTCTTGCTCTCATCCTTCTTTGTTTTTGGGCTGCACAATGGCAATACCAGCGTGGCATAGACCGAAATGAACGTAACTCAATCATTGAAAAACGTATAACCCTTACTGCGATACCTCTGAGCGATCTTACCCAGGCTCCAAATAGTGGCGAATGGCGTTCGGTCACCACTTCTGGAGAATTCGACCCCACACAACAGATTTTACTTCGCAATAGATACTCGCAAGGTGTCTACGGTTTTGAGGTTTTGACCCTATTTACATCTATAGATAAGAAAACCTTCTGGGTAGATCGTGGTTGGGTGAAAGCGGGAAAGACTGCGACCGATGCGCCCATTGTCATAGACCCACCATCTGGTGTCGTAGAGATAACGGGACGGCTACGTTTGGACTCATCACTTCCACGTGGTTCATTCTTTGCCCTTCCCGCAACCGGCGAGGGCTTAGTTGCACAGTTGAATGCACAGTCGCGTCTGCAAACACAGGGCTTCTATCTTGATTTACTCAGTGGTTCGCAGCGTTCTCTTACCCCAGATGTTGGTGCATCGCTTCCAGAGCTCAGTGATGGCCCACATATGGCTTATGCCCTTCAGTGGATTTTCTTTGCAGGTCTAATTGTTTATGGACGGCTATTGATTCGTCGCACCCGTTAGATCCTGGCGGCTATAAAGATCGGCGTAGAGCCCTCCCTTGGCAACCAGCTCTTCGTGTCTGCCACGTTCAACGATTGAACCTGAATCCACAACAAGAATCTGATCTGCATTTCTCACAGTACTCAAACGATGGGCAATGACGATGCTGGTCCGCCCTTTCAGAGCGTTTTCAAGAGCCGTGTGCACAAGTGACTCATTCTCTGAATCTAGATGAGCCGTCGCTTCATCCAAAATGACCAAGGCCGGTGATTTCAGAAGTAGTCGTGCGATAGCGAGTCGTTGTTTCTCACCACCAGATAGTCGATGCCCTCGCTCACCCACCATGGTCTCCAAACCATTCGGTAGCGATTCAATAAGTTTCCAAATCTGGGCAGCCTCACATGCCGCTTGCATCTGAGCCTGCGTGGCATCGCTCTTTGCATATCGAAGATTTTCCTCGATCGTTTCGTGAAAAAGATGGGCATCCTGCATCACCACCCCGATGGATTCACGCAAGGAGCCAAGGCTCAAATCGCGGATATCGTGTCCATCGATTGAGATTGCACCCGATGTAACGTCGTAGAGTCTGGGAATCAATGCGCTAATGGTTGTCTTGCCAGCACCTGATGGTCCCACCAGAGCAGTCAATGTTCCTGGCGCTGCGATGAATGAGAGATTCTTGAGAACCACTCCACTTTCAGCACCCTCAGGGCGCGCTGCAGACTCGAGTGAGGCAAGAGAGATCTCATGTGCTCGTGGATAGGAAAAACTAACATCTTTGAACTCAATTTTTGGATGAGTTGCTCGATAGGCAATAGCATCATTGCGATCTTTGACCATAGGCTCAAGATCTAAAACCTCGAAAACACGTTCGAAAGAGACCAGTGATGTCATCACATCAATACGCACATTCGATAGAGCGGTCAGGGGTCCATAGAGACGCGCAAGAAGAGCGGTTATAGCCAGCAGAGTCCCAACGGTGACTCCCCCATTGATTGCCAGATGGCCACCGATCCCATAGGCAAATGCAGTTGCGATAGCAGCAACGCTGGTAAGCGCGATGAAAAATAGACGATTAAGCATCGCCATCTTGATCCCAATATCTGCAACACGTCTAGCCCGTGATCGAAAGTATTCATGTTCACGGCTGGGTTGACCGTAAAGAGAGACGAGCATGGCTCCTGAAACATTGAAGCGCTCCGTCATAGTGCTCGACATCTCGGCATTGACATTGAAGGATTCACGCGTCAAAGACTGCAGCCTTCTACCTACCCATTTGGTAGGGATTAGAAATAGTGGAAGCAGTAGGAGTGAAAAAATCGTTATCTGCCATGACAGGATCATCATGGTGATTCCAACCAACACAAGTGAGACTACATTGCTGAGTAAACCCGAGAGAGTGGCGGTAAATGCCTGCTGGGCCCCCATGACATCTGAATTAATCCGTGAAATCAGAGCACCTGTTTGGGTTCGAGTGAAGAATGCGATCGACTGGCGCTGGACGTGAGCAAAGACGAGAGATCTCAAATCGTAGATCAAACCCTCTCCGATACGTGATGAAAAATAGCGACCCACCATACTGACCGCAGCATCTGCGAGTGCTATTACTCCAACTAGAACTGCTAACTGGGTGATCAAGGCTCCATTTTTTGGGATTACGCCATCATCTATCAATCGCAGAAGGAGTAAAGGGGTGGCGACAATCAGAGACGCATCAATCACAACAGTGATAAGGAAGATGCAGATACTGAATCTATAAGGTTGTGCGAAGGTAAGGATCCGCTTGATGGTGCCGGGTTTGAGTTTCGCCTCTTTGACTGATGGGTCGGCCGTCATTGAGCGATGGGTCATCCAAATGGCCTGCATTGACATGGCTCTACCTTAGGCAGTTAGGAGTTAAACGGTAAATCCAAGAGCGCGTAACTGATCTCTTCCATCATCTGAGATTTTATCTGGCCCCCAAGGCGGCATCCAGACCCAATTAATCTTGACATCACTCGTCATACCGGCAAGAGCTGCGCGCGTCTGGTCCTCAATGACATCTTGTAAAGGACAGGCTGCAGATGTGAGTGTCATGTTAAGTACAGCGATGTTGGCCTCATCCACCATGACATCGTAAATTAATCCAAGATCTACCACATTGATTCCAAGCTCTGGGTCGACTACATCTTTCATCGCCTCTGTCACATCATCTACGCTCGTTGTCATCTCTCTCCTTATTTCTTAGACTGGGCTTGGATCGCTGCATCTTTAAAGGCCATCCAACCAAGAAGTGAGCATTTGATCCGACCTGGGAACTTTGAGACCCCGGCAAAGGCTATTGCATCCTCTAGAACTAACTCATCACCGGGCGAGGTTCCTTTGCTGGCCATGAGGTCAGAGAAACTTTTGAGGATGATCGCAGCCTGATCAAGGGTTTTACCAGTCAATAAATCTGTCATTATCGAAACACTGGCCTGTGAGATGGAGCAGCCCTGGCCATCCCAGGTCAACTCACTGATTAAATCCCCCTCCAGATTGATATTGAGAATGATCTCATCACCACAACTGGCATTGACATGGCTGACCTGAGCGGAAAAGGTTGGACTCAGACCCTTATGTTGTGGGTGCTTATAATGATCCAAGATTACCTCTTGGTAGAGAGAGTCTAATTGCATCTATAATCTCCCGAAATATTTCTTCGCTCCAACTATTCCATCCAAGAGTGCATCGCAATCACTCTCGTCGTTATAGAGATAGAGAGATGCCCGAGTGCTGGCAGGCACATTTAAAGCCTTTGCCAATGGCCACGCACAATGATGACCGGTTCGAACCGCAACTCCCTGACTATCTAAATACTGACCCAGATCGTGGGGGTGGATATCCTGCACCATGAAAGAAATCGCTCCACCACGCGAGTGAGTATCTGTTGGACCAACTAACTTTAAATCCGCAATCCCTCTCATTCCCTCCAACAAATAGCCAGTGAGGGCGAGTTCATGTGTGTGGATGTTCTCCATCCCTATTTTTGAAAGATAGTTAAGGGCCGCGCCCAGGCCAACGGCTTGGGCCATATTAGGTACTCCCGCCTCAAATTTAGCCGGAGCCGGAGCCCATGTTGCATCTGTCATCGTCACATACTCAATCATCGAACCACCATATAAGAAAGGTGGTAACTCATCGAGAAGATTCTTTCTCCCCCACAACACACCTATTCCCGTGGGACCTAGTGTCTTATGACCTGAAAAACTCAAGAAATCAATGTCAAGGGCTGCAACATCAACTGGCATATGTGGAACAGATTGACAGGCATCAAGGACCACAACGGCACCTACCGCGTGTGCTCTAGCAACAATTGCCTCTAGCGGAATGATCGTTCCTAGAACGTTTGACTGGTGAGTTAATGCAACTACCTTTGTATTTGCCGTTATCACAGAGTCAATAGCCGAGAGATCCAAACGACCTTCAGGGGTAACGCTAAACCATGCTAACTCTGCACCGGTTCGAGCGCAGAGCTGTTGCCAAGGAATCAGATTGGCATGGTGCTCCATCTCAGAGACCACGATGCGATCCCCAGTTTTTAAGGCAAAGCGATTTGTGTTTTTTGCATTTCCCATTGAATAGGCAAGTAAGTTAAGCGACTCAGTAGCATTTTTCGTGAAGATAATTTCATCTGAGCCACCTGGTGCATTTAGGAAGTTGGCGACGATGAGTCGGGCGTTCTCATATGCATCGGTAGCCTCTTCCGCTAATTGATGGGCACCTCGATGAACAGCTGCGTTATGAAGCTTATAAAAACCGCTCTCAGCCTCGATTACGGAGTGAGGCTTCTGACTTGTTGCCCCACTATCCAAATAAACAAGTTTTTTGCCCTCACGAACTGTACGTTCGAAGATTGGAAAATCTTGACGTATCAGGGCGGGGCTAAAACTCATTCCTTCCTACTTGCTCACATAATCTGCGTAGCCTTTTGCCTCTAACTTATCGGCTAAATCAGCGCCACCTTCTTCAACGATTCGACCATTTGAGAACACATGAACGAAATCAGGTTTGATGTATTGGAGAATGCGGGTGTAGTGCGTGATAAGTACGACACCTAGGTTGTTTTTCTCCTTTGCACGATTGACACCTTCAGAGACGATACGTAAGGCATCTACATCTAAGCCCGAATCAGTCTCATCAAGAATTGCGATTTTAGGTTTCAATAATTCAAGCTGCATGATCTCATGACGCTTTTTCTCGCCACCAGAAAATCCCTCATTGACATTGCGAAAAGCAAAGGCTGGATCCATATTGAGAGCCTGCATTGCATCTTTAACCTCCCCCGTCCACGTACGAAGTTTGGGTGCTTCACCACGGAGCGCCGTTGCTGCAGTACGCAGAAAATTCGAGACTGAGACACCAGGGACCTCAACTGGATACTGCATCGCTAAAAAAAGACCGGCCTTCGCACGCTCATCTACAGTCATATCTAAGACATCGGCTCCATCTAGAGTGACAGAACCGCCGACGATTGTGTACTTAGGATGGCCGGCAATTGAATAGGCAAGTGTTGATTTACCCGAGCCGTTTGGCCCCATGATGGCATGAGTCTGCCCGGAATTGATCGTCAGATCTACGCCTTTAAGTATCTCAACGGCGCCTGCATCGGTGTTGACCGAGACCTGCAGATTGCGAATTTCTAGAGTGCTCATATATTTTCCTTATCTCTTAAATCTGGACCGTGACTGAGTTGTCTTTAATGCTTACTTGATAGGTTGCCAATGGAATATTTGCTGGGAGGGTGAGGGCTTGACCAGTGCGTAGATCGAACTCGGCGCCATGAAGCCAGCACTCAATTTTAAAGTCAGAGACATCACCCTCTGATAAAGATGCTTCAGAATGAGAACATGTGTCATCGATGGCAAAGACCTCATTGCCTATGCGGGTGACGCAGATACTCTTGCCATCCTTTTCAAGTTTTACCGGCTTGCCAGAGACAAGTTGATCGAAGGCCAGATCCGACATTTAAGCCCCAGCCTTCTCGAGCTCTGCATCTATGCGATCCATGAGTCGGTTTGTAATCTCTTCGATACCTATCTCCGTGATAATCTCATTGAAAAATCCGCGAACCACCAGGCGTCTAGCATCTTCCACTGATATCCCCCGCGACATGAGGTAGAAGAGCTGCTCATCATCAAAGCGTCCAGTGGTACTTGCATGGCCTGCTCCGATGATTTCACCGGTTTCGATCTCTAGATTAGGAACCGAATCGGCGCGAGCACCATCACTCAACAGGAGATTGCGATTGAGTTCATACGTATCAGTTCCCTGCGCAGCGGCACGTATCAACACATCACCTATCCAGACAGTATGTGCATCACGACCAGTAAGGGCGCCCTTAAAGTTAACTCGAGACTTCGCATGAGGCACTGCATGATCTACATGGATACGATGCTCAAAAAACTGCCCAGCAGTTGCGAAGTAAACACCTAAGAGTTCAGCCGAAGCCCCAGGAGAGATGAATTCAACGGTTGGAAGGATTCGCACGAGATCGCCACCAACTGTGACGGTAATTGATTTGAAAAGCGCATCCTTATCGATTACTGCATGGTGACGAGCTGTATAAACACTCGCAGATTCAAACTCTTGAAGGGTGATGAAGGTAAGGCGGGCTCCAGGGGCAAGAGCGATTTCAAGATCCTCAGCCAACAGGCATGCACCTGTATTTTCGATAATCACCGTTGCGACGGCGTGCACACCAAGTGATATTCGCACTCGTGAAAACTCGGCCTTATCCAGGGCCGCATCTCTTCGTCCCAGAAGGATTGGCTCGGATATTTCGCAGTTGGCTGCGACACTTAGATGAGAAACCTGCGCGGATGCACCACGCACGCGTTCGATAATCACATCATCACTAGGTGCGAGAGGCGCCAAGTCCTCAAGAGAAAAACTCACACCAGTGGGAAGAGTGCCTATCGGGTAAAGAGAGATGTGATCGGCTACAGAAGCTAGACCATCATGTAAACCACGCAGACGTTTGAGCGGTGTGAAGCGCCAGGCCTCTTCACGTCCGGTTGGTGTGAGGTAGTTAGTTGCAAGAAGGGACATTAACCAACTGCGCCTTCCATTTGCAGCTCTATCAGCCGGTTGAGTTCGAGTGCATACTCCATCGGTAGTTCGCGTGCAATCGGTTCGATGAAACCACGCACGATCATGGCCATAGCCTCATCCTCTGTTAATCCACGTGACATTAGATAAAAAAGTTGATCGTCACTGATCTTGGAGACCGTGGCCTCATGACCCATAGAGACATCATCCTCACGGATATCAACATAGGGGTATGTATCAGAGCGAGAGATAGTGTCAACCAAAAGAGCATCGCACTTCACGGTGCTCTTGGAGTGATGGGCACCTTCTTGAATCTGTACCAGACCACGATAGGAAGTACGCCCACCATTTCGCGCTACTGACTTTGAAATCACAGAGGATGATGTGTAAGGAGCAGCATGCACCATCTTTGAGCCAGAGTCTTGATGCTGACCCTCACCTGCAAATGCCAGCGAGAGAGTTTCACCCTTTGAATGGGCTCCCATTAAAAAGATTGAAGGATATTTCATTGTCACCTTTGAGCCGATATTTCCATCGACCCATTCCATAGTTGCACCCTCGGCACACGTTGCTCGCTTGGTGACTAGGTTGTAAACATTATTCGACCAGTTCTGAATCGTTGTGTAACGTACGCGTGCACCTTTTTTCACGATGATCTCTACGACAGCTGAGTGCAATGAATCCGACTTGTAGATCGGCGCCGTGCAGCCTTCAACGTAATGGATATAGGAATCTTCATCGGCGATAATCAAGGTACGCTCAAATTGACCCATATTTTCCGTGTTGATACGGAAGTAGGCCTGTAAAGGAATATCTACATGGACACCCTTTGGCACATAGATGAAGGAACCGCCCGACCACACCGAGGTATTGAGTGCCGCAAATTTGTTATCACCGACTGGGATTACAGTGGCGAAATACTCTTTGAACAGTTCAGGGTGCTCCTTTAAGGCTGTGTCTGTATCTAAGAAAATTACCCCTTGAGCAGCCAAATCCTCACGGATGGAGTGGTAGACGACCTCAGATTCGTACTGGGCAGCCACACCTGAAACAAGACGTTGTTTTTCAGCTTCGGGAATACCTAGACGATCATAAGTATTTTTGATCTCCTCTGGCAGGTCATCCCATGTTGCAGCCTGCTTCTCAGTTGATCGCACAAAATACTTGATGGTGTCGAAGAAAATTCCCGATAAGTCCGAGCCCCAGTTGGGCATAGGCTTTTTTTCAAAGAGGGATAAACCCTTCAATCGAAGATCCAGCATCCACTGTGGCTCTGACTTCTTTGCGGAGATATCACGAACGACCTCTTCGCTAATACCCCGGCGCGCATTAGTACCGGCCTCACTCTTATCGGACCAGCCGTATTCGTAGTTTCCGAGGCCTTCAAGCTCTGGATGTGCGATTGTCATGAACGTACCTTTCGTGTAGTTGAGATCTTCTGTGGAGTTGGGATAAATGTTGTACACACACCATCACCATGGGCGATAGTTGCGAGTCGTTGAACGTGAGTTCCGAGTAGCCGTGAAATCGCTTCAGTCTCTGCCTCACACAGCTGAGGAAATTGCGATGCCACGTGAGCAATCGGACAGTGATGCTGACATAACTCTTCACCAATTGGATGTGATTGGCTGCTGGCTGCATAGCCTTGGGCAGTTAGAAACTGTGCAAGTGCGGCGGTCTTCTTTGAACTCTTTGAGAGCAGCGGGGCCGCCTTAACCTCTATTTCGCGAGCACGGGCAGCGGCAAAGGATTGAACCGCATCTTCACCAACGTGCAGGGACATGAATTTCAAAGCCGAAACGGCCAAGTCATCGTAGGAGTGTTCAAATTTTTCGCGACCTTGATCGGACATGAGAAAGACCTTTGATGGTCTCCCCCGCCCGCGAGAAATCGCTTTGTGCGCCTGTCGCGTCTCCAATACTCCATCGGCAACTAGACAATCTAAATGACGGCGCACGCCCGATGGAGTGATGTTTAAGCGCTGGGCTAGGGCGATTGCACTTGAAGGCCCATTCTCCAAAATTGAGCGGGCGATGAGATCCCGGGTACGCCCATCCTCATGTACTGTCTTTGGAGCGCTTTTTATTTTCACAACACTATTGTGTCGTAATTCGACTCCTACAGCCACTCCAACTCCCCGCAAACCCGCTGGGCAATAGGGTTAGGACATGAGCAGAGCCGCAGAGTTAGCGCGCCGGAGTCTGATCCCGGCCTCGGCACTGCTGCTCTTCATGCAGTCGGCGATCGTGGTGACGGGCGGTGCTGTTCGCCTGAGCCAATCCGGACTTGGCTGCCCCACATGGCCAGAGTGCACCCCTGGCTCCTATACCCCGGTGCCCAATCAGGCCGAGGGAGCGCTACATGCTTGGATCGAATTCGGAAACCGGTTATTAACCTTCGTTCTAGTTCTGGCGGCGATCATTACATTGATCGCAGTTCTGCGCTCGGGCCGTAAGGATCTTCGCATCCTTGCAGTAGGGCAGGTATTAGGGATTTTGGGTCAGGGAGTCTTGGGTGGGATAACGGTTTTGACCAATCTCAATCCGCTCACGGTTGCCGCACACTACTTGCTGTCGACTGTTTTGATCGCTGCAGCAATCTCACTGTATTCGCGGCGTAGAGCACCCGCCAGCAAGACGACCCCGTCGCACCACATCCATCTCTTCTCACGTGCTCATGTGAGTGTTGCCGCCTTCGTCGTTGTCCTTGGAACGATTGTCACTGGATCTGGGCCACATGCTGGTGATATCGATTCACCACGATTGAGTATCTCCATCCCTCATGCCACTCTCATTCATGCGATAGCTGTGATTGTGCTTCTGTTCATCACAGTTGCTTTCTATCGTGCCGCCATAACGAGTCCGCAGACAAAACGACTCTTGTCATTGTTCTTAGCTCTTACGCTTGCCCAGGGTATTATTGGATCAATCCAGTATCTGCAGGAACTGCCAGAACTTCTTGTTGCCCTTCATCTCTTGGGAGCAGTATTAGTGTGGATTGGCGCATGGAAGATCTGGTTATCGGTTCAAAGGCAAGAGATGAGTGCGACCTGATGAGAGCAGCAAACGAGTGGAGTGAGCTCGATGATCGAGCCATCGCATATGCACGCGCACTTGCCGCCGATGCGGTACAGAATGTTGGAAATGGTCACCCTGGGACGGCTATGTCCCTTGCCCCTGCGGCATATCTTCTTTTCCAACGGCACTTGGTTCATGATCCGTCAGATCCCACCTGGCTTGGGCGCGATAGATTTATTCTCTCCTGCGGACACTCATCACTGACCTTGTACACCCAACTCTTTTACAGCGGCTACGGCCTAGAGATGGCCGATTTAAAAAGTTTTCGAACATGGGGCTCGCCCACTCCAGGCCATCCTGAATACGGACATACCGCAGGAGTGGAGATGACCACCGGCCCCCTTGGACAAGGCATTGCAACTGCCGTGGGAATGGCGATGGCGACCCGCTTTGAAAGAGGATTATTTGATCGAGAGAGTCCGCAGGGATCCTCAATCTTTGATCACAACATTTGGGTCATCTGTTCTGATGGAGATCTACAGGAGGGCGTAAGTGCTGAGGCTTCATCACTGGCCGGGGTTCAGGAGTTGGGCAATCTCAAGGTTATTTACGATGATAATCAAATCTCCATAGAAGGCGATACGCACAACGCATTCACTGAAGACGTATCGATGCGCTATCGCGCCTATGGCTGGTATGTGATCGAAGTGCCCGCCGCAGATGATGGAAATATCGACATCGCTGCCCTCAATGAGGCCATAAAGAGTGCAAAAAATGAGAGTAAGCGGCCAACACTTATTCGTTTAAAAACCGTGATTGCATGGCCTGCGCCCAAACTTCGAGGCACTGGAAAATCCCATGGCTCAGCCTTGGGCGATGATGAAGTTGCTGCAACGAAACTTCTTTTAGGTTTAGATCCTTCTGAGCGATTTGCGATGCCGCCAGATGTTCTTGCCCATGTGCGCAAAGTCAAAGAACGTGGCGCACTGGTGCGCTCACAGTGGGAAGTGGAATTCACTCGTTGGAAAGAGAGTAATCAAGAGGGCGCCGCGCTATTACAAAGACTACGCACTCGCTCCCTTCCAGAGAATTGGGAAAAGGTTCTACCTTCGTACCAGCCTGGAAAAGAAATCGCCACCCGTGCTGCATCGGGTGATGTGATAAATGCAATCGCACAGGTGCTGCCCGAGCTATGGGGAGGTTCGGCAGATCTTGCTGGTTCAAATAACACAAGCATCGAGGGTGGAGGATCGTTTCTCCCAGCCACGAGTTCAATTGCCAACGCAGATCCTTATGGACGGATTATTCACTTTGGAATCCGTGAGCATGCCATGGGTTCAATACTGAATGGAATCACTCTCCACGGCCTCACACGGGCATTTGGTGGAACTTTTGCAGTCTTTAGCGATTACATGCGCCCTGCTGTACGACTTAGCGCGCTGATGAAAATTCCAGCTACATATGTTTGGACACATGATTCAATCGGTGTTGGTGAGGATGGACCTACTCATCAGCCCATCGAACATTTTGCCGCACTACGAGCTATTCCAGGCCTAGATGTCATTCGACCTGGCGATGCAAATGAAGTAGTAGAGGCATGGAAACAGATAATCATCCGAGATCGAACAGCCGGTATCTTGCTCTCTCGTCAGAATCTTCCTGTGATTGATCGGACTCTTTGTGCCTCTGCAAGTGGCCTCGCACAAGGCGCCTATATACTCAAAGATTCAAGCAATCCAGTGGCTATTCTCATCGCAACTGGCTCTGAGCTCTCACTAGCTTTAGATGTTCAAGATGCACTCGCAGCGCAGGCAATCAATGTTCGGGTCGTAAGCGCTCCATGCCTAGAGTGGTTTGCCGAACAAGATGAGTCGTATAAGAGCTCTGTACTACCGGCCTCTATCCCATTAAAAGTTAGCATCGAAGTCGGTATTGCCCAGGGTTGGCGAGAGATTATCGGGGATGCCGGTCTGTGCATCAGCCTTGAGCACTATGGTGCGTCAGCCGATGCCAAGCGCCTCTTCAAAGAGTTTGGCTTCAGTGTGGATGCGATCTCTGCGCGCATCAAGGCTAAACTTTCATGAGCACTCGCGATGTGCGCAAAAATGGAACTTCAATCTGGCTTGATGATTTTTCTCGAGCAAAGATCACAGGAGATGACAAGCATTCACTGCCATCCCGAATCGCTCATGATAATGTCGTTGGAGTAACCACGAATCCAAGCATCTTCGCTGCGGCAATCTCGGGGGCTCAAGAGTATTCAGATGATATTTCGCAGATGCGAGATCTGAGCGCTGATGAGTGCGTCAAGAAATTAACCACAGATGATGTCCGCCAGGCTTGTGATCTTTTCAAAGATATCCATACATCTAGTAAGGGCGTCGATGGCAGAGTCAGCATAGAAGTTGATCCCCGCTTGGCTCATGATACGGATGCAACAATCGCAGCTGGCAAAGAGTTGTGGGCCATCATCGATCGCCCGAATCTCATGATTAAGGTCCCGGCGACTATTGAAGGGCTCCCAGCAATAACATCTCTCATTGCGGCGGGAATCAGTGTCAACGTCACTTTAATCTTCTCCGTAAAACGCTATGGTGCGGTCATTGATGCATATATGACGGGAATAGAGGCAACTTTCAATCCCTCCCATGTGCACTCTGTAGCATCTTTCTTTGTAAGCAGAATCGACTCTGCCGTTGATACTCTTCTCAAAGAGAGTTCAAATCCTGGTGCCAACCAAATGCTTGGCAAGGCCGCTATCGCAAATGCACATCTGGCCTATCAGTTATTTGAGGAGAAGTTCTCCTCACCTCGTTGGTCACAACAAATTGAGCGCGGTGGAAACAAACAGCGGCCTTTGTGGGCCTCAACAGGGGTAAAAGATGCGGCATATGAAGACACCCGTTACGTGGTTGAACTTATAGCGCCAGAAACTGTCAATACGATGCCGCAGAACACATTAGATGCAATCATCGACCACGGGGTGATACGCGGTGATGCCATCAGAGATAACTATGCAGATGCGATCGAGGTGTTTAAATCCCTCTCACAACTCAACATATCCCTAGACGCCGTTACCGCGGAATTAGAGCGTGATGGCGTTAAGAAATTCGCAGATGCATGGGAGGAGCTTCTTTCATCTGTTCGGAGTGCACAGCGGCAATGAGCGTTCTCTCTGGTAATTGCCTACCTCTCATCGACCGAAGTGATGAGAGGTATCACGCCCTTCTAGATTTCCATAATCGCCTAGCCCGCAAGGATGCAACGATATGGGGTTCGCGTGCTGCGCCCGAGGCTTCAACGCGCATGAATTGGATTGATCTTCCTGAGAGCTCACGAGAGTTGCTTCCTCAACTAGATGCTCTATGCGCAAAGCACCGAGAAAAAACCCACATTATCCTATGTGGAATGGGTGGTTCATCACTTGGCCCGGAGGTCATCGCACGAACGTACAAGCGAGAACTCTTTATCCTTGACTCTACCGACCCTAATTACATTGCACATGCGCTAAAAGCCGACTTGGCTAAGACTCTCGTTATCGTGAGTTCCAAGTCAGGTTCAACGATAGAGACGGCTTCCATGCTGGCATTGTTCACTCATAGTTTTCTTGAGGCTGGGCTCCTCCCAAGTGCGCACATAGTGGTTGTCACCGATCCAGGCTCTGCACTGGATAGGGATTCACGCAAGAATGCTCTCACTGTCATCAATGCAGATCCCAACGTGGGTGGGCGCTTCAGTGTTCTCGGAGCCTTTGGACTAGTTCCTGCTGCATTGATTGGAATTGATGTCTCGGTCTTGCTCGATAGCGCAAGTGCGACTAAGAAGAGATTTCTCAAAGATCCACAATTTGTCGTTGACATCGCCTATGCAGTTGCATTCCTTAGCACGCAGTATGTAAATCTCTGTGATGACGAAAGCGCTTTGCCGGGCTTGAGTGATTGGATCGAACAACTTATAGCTGAGTCGACAGGTAAAGATGGCATGGGAAAATTGCCTGTTGTTATCGAGACCATGGATAAAAGCATTGGTTTTAGCGTCGCCTTTTGCGGTTCGGCAGATTTAGTAGTCTCGGCAGATTTAGCCTCTCAGTTCATTATCTGGGAATGGGTCACTGCTCTTGTCTGCGCAGCCCTTTCGATCGATCCATTCAATCAGCCCAATGTCACTGAAACGAAAGAGGCAACAGCAGCTCTACTGACTCGCTGGGCGGGAACGGTTCCAATTTTCACACCAGATGCATGTGATGAAAATATTGAGATTTTTGGAGATGGCCAGAGTATCAAAGAGGCTTTAACTCTCTTGATTCAATCTATTCCACGTGATGGATATATTTGTGTCATGGCCTATTTAGATAGGCGCGATGATGCGAATATTTCACAGATTCGTGCGCTACTCTCAAGCAAGAGCGCAAGACCTGTGACATTTGGATGGGGGCCACGCCTGCTGCACTCCACCGGACAGTTTCACAAAGGTGGTACCCGAAACGGTGCATTTCTTGCGATCACCGGTGAAGTAGAGAAAGAGATCTCTATTGAAGGCCAGAGTTATGGTTTCAAGACACTTCTCACCGCACAGGCTATGGGAGATGGCCAGGCGCTGCACTCAAGAAAATACCCACTGCTGCGATTGCATCTGAACAATCGAGCCGTGGGCATAGAGAAATTGATCTCCGCGCTTAAATCTCTTTAATCATCTCCACGCATTCTGCGCAAAGCCTCATCAAGTAAACGCTCACCTTCAGCATCTGTGCGACGCTCTTTTACATAAGCAAGGTGAGTCTTATAAGGCTCATTCTTTATTGCGCTGGGTGGATTGTTGCGATCGCGTCCGGCAGGTAGCCCACACTTTGGGCAGTCCCACTCGGCTGGAATGACGACCGTCTCTTCGACGGCAAAAGATGGACGCACCTCATGCTTATTGGCACAAAAATATGAGACGTATGCGCGGGCGATCGAATCTCCACGCTCGGCCTCGCCCATTGGTCCTGCGCCGACTCGGCTACCGCGAATTGCACTTGCCATGTATTACTCCTTTATGAGATTAAATCGGAGAGAAATTTATTTAAGAACCAGGCTCAGGGCTACGACGAGTGCGAACCAGAGGCCACCAACAACAATGGTGATGCGATCAAGATTTCGCTCCACGACCGAGGAGCCACCATAGTTTGAGGAGATGCCTCCACCAAATAGATCCGAGAGTCCGCTGCCCTTGCCCTTATGGAGCAGGACGAGCAAAATCATCACAACGCTAGTGATGATAAGCAAGATTGAGAGAGTTAACTTCACGGTTGGCCATGCTCCTTCATTTCGTAGAGGGAAAGGATACCTTCAAAAGGCCTTGAGCCTTTACTCAGCCTTGCGCATAAAACTTAACAATATTGGCAAACTCCTGCGGATCTAGGCTCGCCCCCCCTATCAAAGCACCATCAACATCTGGTTTAGCCATTATCTCGCGCACATTTGAGGATTTAACCGAGCCCCCATAGAGAATTCGCATCGTCTGGGCGATCTGTGCGGAGGCGACATTTTCTATCTCTTCACGAATTGCCGCACATACCTCTTGGGCATCCTCTGGAGTTGCAACCTTTCCAGTACCAATAGCCCACACAGGTTCATATGCGATCACTATTTTTTTAAGATCAGGCTTCGTTAAGGATTCAACTCCTGCTCGAATCTGGCGTATAACATGACTGACATGAGCGCCTGACTCACGCACGGATAGCTCTTCTCCTACGCACATGATTGGCACCATCTCATGGGCGAGAGCGGCCTTCATCTTTCGATTTACTAGAGCATCGCTCTCTTCATGAATCGCACGGCGCTCTGAGTGTCCAACTAATACATATGTACAACCAAGTTTGTGCAGCATCGAGCCTGAGATATCCCCTGTGAATGCTCCACTTGCCTCAGGTGAGAGATCTTGAGCACCATAGGTTAAGCGCAGACGATCCCCATCTATGAGGGTTTGGATGGAGCGAATATCAGTAAAGGGAGGAATGATTGCAACATCGATAGCGTCGTAATCGGCATCATTGAGTGAATAGACAAGTTTCTGAGCGACAGCGATCGCCTCTAAATGATTCAAATTCATCTTCCAATTACCGGCCATCAATGGTTTACGCATGATTGCCCCCTTAAAACCCTAAAGCGATCAGGCCAGGAAGTTCCTTGCCCTCTAGATACTCCAGTGATGCACCACCACCAGTAGAAATATAACCGAAGTCAGAGTCTGCAAAGCCAAGAGCTCTCACCGCCGCGGCTGAGTCTCCTCCACCGACCACACAAATACCAGAGACTTTCGTCATAGCAGTTGCGACTACCTTTGTTCCATGCGAGAAATTCGCGAATTCGAAGACACCCATTGGTCCATTCCAAAAAACCGTTGCGCATCCTTCAATCTCTTGTGCAAAGCAAGCTGCAGATACAGGACCGATATCAAGACCCATCTGATCAGGCGGAATCGCATCGGCGGGAACGATCGTTGGTGGCGCATCTGCGCTAAATGTTCGCGCTATGACGATATCCGTTGGAAGTACGATCTTGACGCCACTGACCTGAGCCTTTGCCATTAATTCCTTCACAACATCGATCATCTCTAGCTCGACTAGAGAGGTACCAATTTGATGCCCCTGTGCTGCAAGGAATGTAAAGACCATTCCCCCACCTATAGCCAAAACATCTACTTTTTCTAAAAGGTTTTCGATCACGCCTAACTTGTCCGAGAGCTTTGCGCCTCCCAAAACAACACCGTAAGGTCGCACAGGGCTCTGTGTTAATGCGCGCAGAGTCTGTACTTCATCGGCTACTAATAGCCCAGCGCAGTGTGGCAAAAGCGCAGGCAGATCAAAGACCGAGGCGTGTTTTCGATGTACCGCTCCAAAGCCATCGCCCACATAAACATCGGCTAACTGCGCCAACTGTGTAGCAAATTCTGCGCGTTGCGCATCATCTTTGCTGGTCTCAGCCGGGCTAAAGCGGATATTTTCCAATAAGAGTATCTCGCCAGTTTTGAGAGAGTGAGCGATGGAGATGATTGCATCCCCAGTGTGATCACCTGAAAATATGATCTCTTGCGCCAGGAGCTCTCCGAGACGTTTTGCAATAGGAGCAAGGGAGAGCTTTGCCTCTACAACACCCTTAGGTCTACCTAGGTGGGCCGCTATAACTAATGATGCACCTTTTTGGAGCAACAATCGGATCGTCGGAAGGGAGGCTCTGATTCGCCCATCATCTGTGATTACTCCATCTTTGAGTGGAACATTGAGATCACAGCGTAGGAAGACACGTTTACCAGCTACATCAAAATCTTCAAGAACTTGCATTAAAGAGTTTTACCAACATAACTAATCAAATCGACTAAACGGTTGGAGTAACCCCATTCATTGTCATACCAGCCCACGACTTTGACCTGATTGCCGATTACTTTAGTCAGGCCCGAATCGAAGATACACGAGGATGGATCTGTGACGATATCGGATGAGACGATTGGATCTTCGGTATATGTTAGATATCCCTTGAGCGGACCATCGGCTGCTGCCTTCATTGCAGCGTTGATTTCGGCCGCACTCGCCTCTTTGGCAAGTTCGACGGTCAAATCAGTGGCTGAACCAGTGGGGATAGGAACGCGCATGGCATAGCCATCGAGTTTTCCTTTGAGCTCGGGCAATACTAAGGCGATCGCCTTTGCCGCACCTGTTGATGTCGGAATCATGTTTGTTGCCGCACCACGTGCGCGACGTAGATCTTGATGAGGAAAATCTAAAATAACTTGGTCATTTGTATAAGCGTGGATCGTCGTCATCAATCCCTTTACGATGCCCCAATTATCGTTGAGAACCTTGGCCATGGGTGCTAGGCAGTTGGTGGTACACGATGCATTCGAGATGATGTGATGATTCATTGGATCGTACTTTTCGTGGTTGACACCCATTACAACTGTGATGTCCTCATCACTAGCCGGTGCCGAGATGATGACTTTCTTCGCTCCAGCACTAATGTGCTTTCCGGCATCTGCAGCCTTTGTGAAATGACCGGTTGATTCAATAACAATATCGGCCTTAATCGCCCCCCAGCCAAGATTTGCTGGATCGCGCTCTGAAAAAACCTTCATCACCTTTGCGCCAACAGTGATTGTGTCCTCCGTAAAACTCACATCCTGACCAAGACGTCCCAGAATCGAGTCGTATTTAAGAAGATGAGCCAGAGTCTTATTAGGAGTGAGATCGTTGATCCCGACAATATTGATATCTGGATGAGTCAGGCTGGCACGAAAAAAGTTACGTCCGATTCGGCCAAAGCCGTTGATTCCAACATTTATCATCTAAAGAGTCCTTGCTAGTTGTCGGGCAAAAGAGGTGAGCCCAGTCGGTGGAGTAAAACTGCCACAACATCGGGGACTTGAGAGTGAGTCTATCAGTGGCCAGTACGTGAATACTCCGAGAAATGGGGAGGTTAATTCAGCAAATCAGGCGAGAGTCCACTTTCAGTATCGGGGATACCAAGATCTGATGCACGCTTATCGGCCATCGCTAACAACCTTCGAATACGACCTGCAATCGCATCTTTAGTCATCGGTGGAATAGCCAGTGATCCGAGCTCTTCTAGGGATGCCTGCCCATGGTTAATACGTAACTCGCCAGCCTCCTTTAAATGATCAGGGATAGTTGGACCAAGTATCTCCATCGCACGCGCCACTCGGGCAGAGGCGGCGACTGCTGCACGTGCCGAGCGTCGAAGATTTGCATCATCGAAATTTGCCAAACGATTTGCAGTTGCACGGACTTCGCGGCGCATCCGACGCTCTTCCCACGCTAGGACTGATTCGTGAGCACCAAGTCGAGTCAGAAGTACACCGATTGCATCGCCATCGCGGATTACAACGCGATCAACACCACGCACCTCACGGGCTTTGGCGACAATCCCCATTCGTCGGGCAGCACCGACGAGTGCTAACGCCGCCTCTGGTCCGGGACAGGTGATCTCAAGTGAGGAGGAGCGTCCAGGTTCAGTTAAGGAGCCATGTGCAATAAAGGCTCCACGCCATGCCGCCTCTGAATCACAGATCGCCGCAGATACAACCTGAGGAGGTAGGCCACGCACAGGGCGGCCATGTGAATCAACTAAACCTGTCTGTCGTGCGAGTGAATCCCCTGCCTCGGTAACTCGAACGACATAGCGGGAGCCTTTTCGCAATCCGCCAGATGAGAGAACAGCTAAATCTGCATCATGCCCATAAATATCGGCAATGTCTTTTCGAAGGCGACGCGCACTCTGTGAGGTATCGAGCTCGACCTCAATAAGAATCTTGCCTGAAGCGATGTGCAGCCCTCCTGCGAAACGTAAAAGAGAGGAGACCTCGGCTTTTCGGCAACACGGCTTAGTGATCGAAATACGACTGAGTTCATCTTTGACCGATGCTGTCATTGCCATGGGCCTATCCAACCAAACTTTGACGCATAATGTGGCTCAAATGAAGACTTAATTGCGTCACATCGTGATGAATACTTCCTGGAGCCTTACGAATATCCACTGCAACTACCTGCCCACCAAGTGTGCCTGCTATCTGGGCCAAAGCGCTGTGATTGCGTACTACGGATTTATCGACGAGAAAATAATCAATGGAGACCTCTGGGGCGTACGAGGCAAAGAGTTCAAGATGTTCCTCAGGTGTAGAGCCGGCAAACTCCTCACCTACTGTATTTGTATGGGCATCTAAATTGAGAATTAAAATCTTTTTTGCCTTGCTGCGCGAAAGTGCATCCAACTGCATAGGCACTAAAAGATGTGGCATCACACTTGAAAACCAAGAGCCAGGACCCATAGTGATCCAATCTGCAACTCTGATCGCGGTGAGAGCCTCCATTCGAGCCGCTGGTGCTTCGGGGATGATGCGCAAGGACTCGATGCGCCCTTTTGCAGTTGCGACCTCTGTTTGACCCTTGACAACTATCCGACCGGTTGAGGTAATGAAGGTCGCCTCGATATCCAAAGGTACGGCGGCCATCGGTAGCACGCGTCCGACCACCTTCAATAACGAACCGACACGATCCAAACCTGTCACGGGATCTTCATCCTCACTCCATAGTGAGGCCAACAAGAGATTTCCCATCGCATGGCCATCGAGTGCTCCCGTGCTCACAAAACGATGTTGCATGATCTCTGCCCACGTGCGGCCCCATTCATCGTCACCGCAGAGAGCGGCCAAGGCCATTCGTAGATCTCCGGGAGGAAAAATCCCAAACTCTTGGCGCAGCCGCCCGCTTGAGCCCCCGTTATCGGCAACTGTAACAATCGCTGTTATCTCACTTGTGATCGCACGTAGGGCAGATAGCGTCGCGGCTAACCCATGACCTCCCCCGAGTGCCACAACCTTATTCACCGTTATTCGCGCCCCACATCACGATGAGTTGGATATGCAGAAATCAAGTTACCCTTTGAATTCAAGCCCTTTGATATCTCCGCAGTGACTGCAACGCTGCGATGTTTACCCCCTGTACAACCGATGGCGATAGTCAGATACTTCTTTCCCTCATTCATATATCCAGGGACCATGGTTGAAACTAAGTCAACGTACTGAGAAATAAAATCGCTCACTCCAGGGCTATTCAACACTTTTTCACTCACCTGTGTTGTCAGACCTGTCAAAGGCCGTAGTTCGGGAATCCAGTGTGGATTAGGAATGAAGCGACAATCCAAAACTAAATCTGCATCAACGGGAATTCCAAATTTATAACCAAAAGAGAGAACATTGATGCGAATGCCATCCGTCTTGCCTGCACCAAATATCTCACCTATTCGCTTCTCTAATTGATGTACATTCAAATTAGTTGTATCTATGGTGATATTACAGTGGGATCTAATCTCATCTAATTTCATCCGCTCTCTGATAATCCCATCAACGATACGATCACTATCCTGCAATGGGTGAGGCCGTCGAGTAGATTCAAAGCGTTGGACAAGGGCCTGATCAGTGGCATCAAGGAATATCAAGCGATATGACGAGCCTGCCTTCTTGAGTGCATCTAAACCACTCATGAGCTCATCAAAGAAGTGGCCACCTCTCACATCAACCACGACTGCATACTCTTTACCGTCTGGACCGCCACCTTTGGCCACTAGCGCGGGTAGAAGCGATGGCGGCAGATTATCCACAACATGCCAACCCAAATCCTCTAGAGCGTGAGCCGCAGTTGAACGACCAGCACCTGACATGCCTGTCAGAACTAGGATCTCGCTCTCATTCACAACGTAATCCTCTTACACCTGTCAAGCACCCTTTAATCACGGGTTATCTCTCCCGTCTCAACGTTGACCTTCTGCGTTGCAATTGCCTCAAGGTGATTTCCTATTAAATCGGCGATTTTTACGCCTATGCCTGGAGTTGCTGCAATATCTTCGCGACTGGCCTTTCTTATCGCAGCCACAGAGCCAAAGCGCGCAAGTAAGGCGCTGCGACGTGCCTGTCCCAGTTGAGGGACCTCATCTAGAACTGATTCGAGCATCACCTTTGAGCGGCGTGAGCGATGAAAGGAGATTGCAAAGCGATGAGCTTCATCTCGAATTCGTTGAAGTAGGTAAAGACCCTCACTACTGCGCGGCAAAATCAAAGGATCTGGCGCTCCTGGCAGCCAGACCTCCTCTAAGCGTTTTGCCAAACCGCACAGGGCTATATCGGAGATACCAAGATCACTTAAAGCTCGCGCTGCGGCATTGACCTGTGGAAGTCCACCGTCCACCACTATCAACTGAGGAGGGTATGCGAACTTACTCGGTTTGCCACCAAGTTCGGCCACCTCTGCAGCGTTCTCCTTGCGATCATCTAGGAGCCGTTTTAATCTGCGAGTGATTACCTGATGCATCGCTCGAGTATCATCAAAACCCTCACTTGTATCGATGATAAAGCGTCGATACTCACTCTTCTTCACCATACCATCCTCAAAGACAACCATCGAGGCAACTACAGAGGTTCCAGAAATATTCGAGATATCAAAACACTCGATACGCAGTGGAGTTTTAGCCAGATTCAATAGCTCTTCAATCTCAATCAAAGCCTTACCACTTACTGCAGCATCGTTAGAGCGCTTACTCAGATATTGAATCAAGGAGTATTGAGCGTTGCGCTTGACCGTCGCGAGCAGCTCAACTTTCTCACCCCGCGCAGGCACCTTGATGACAACTGGTGCGCCTCGAATACCTGATAACCAGCTTTCGAGGGCGTGGGCATCTGCCGGTCTTTCATTGAGCAAAATCTCCGAAGGCACATCGCTAGCGGCGGCCTGTCCATAGATCGATGAGAAGAGAGAGGTTAACTCATCATCACCCTCAAGAGTTTTAGATTGGTCAACGATCCAGGAGCGCGATCCTTTGATCGCTCCAGAGCGCACGATAAAAATCGAACCTGCAGCATGGGACCCATCGTGATGAATCGCAATAAGATCGGCGCTCAAATTTTGCGGCCACATTGCATCAGTGCTCTCCTGAGAGCGCCTAATGGCCGTTATCGAATCACGGATCTTGATAGCACGCTCAAACTCGTCCTTATCAGATGCCAACTGCATCTCACGTTCAAGGGTCGGGATGATATCCGTACTGCCCTCTGTCATGAAATCGACCAAACGATTGGCTAGAGAGTTATGTTCATCCTTTGAGATCCAATTCACACAAGGTGCAGCACACTTTCCTATATCCCCCAGTAAGCACTGTCTCTTGGTCCTGCGTGCTCTTTCAAAGTTAGCGCTCGAGCATGAGCGGATGGGAAAAACCTTCAAAATAACATCAAAAGTATTTCGCAGTGCCCAAGTATGTGAGAAAGGCCCAAAGTATTTGATTCCAGGTAACTTTGATTTGCGTGTGATAAAAATACGTGGAAACTCATCTTTTATACTCACTGCAAGATATGGATACGACTTATCATCACGGAACTGCACATTGTAATGAGGGTTGTACTGCTTTATCCAGGCAAACTCCAGAGCAAGTGCCTCAACCTCTGTGGCAACAATCGTCCATTCAACTCGGACCGCTTCATGAACCATTCGATTTGTCTTAGTCGCAAGATTGCTTTGAAAGTAACTGCTCACCCTATTTTTTAAATTCTTCGCCTTACCGACATAGATGACTTTCTCAGCCTCGTTATAAAAACGATAGACGCCGGGAAGCTGTGGGATATTGTTTGGTCTATAACTACGCGGATCTGCCATTGCAGTGTTTCTAAGCTGAGACTTTTCGATTATGTTTAAGCATCGGAGCCAGATACTGCCCTGTATAACTTCCTGCTACCTTTGCCACGGCTTCAGGACTTCCCTCAGCAACTACCAAGCCACCCCTGAATCCGCCCTCAGGACCCATGTCAATCACCCAATCCGAGCATTTAATGACATCTAAGTTGTGTTCGATTACGACAACAGTATTACCAGTGTCAACAAGGCGATTGAGAACAACGAGTAGTTTGCTGACATCTTCAAAGTGCAGTCCCGTCGTTGGCTCATCTAAAACGTAGATAGTTCGACCCGTTGAGCGGCGCTGAAGTTCAGTAGCAAGTTTCACCCGCTGAGCCTCTCCCCCTGAAAGGGTCGGCGCCGATTGGCCAAGTCGCACATAGCCCAGACCTACATCATTGAGTGTCTTGAGAAACCTTGCAATCGTTGGAACTGATTCGAAAAATGAATGAGCCTGTTCTATCGGCATATTCAAGACATCAGCGATTGTTTTGCCCTTGTAATGTACCTCCAGAGTTTCACGGTTATAGCGTGCGCCATGGCAGACCTCACATGGAACATAGACATCTGGCAGGAAGTTCATCTCGATTGTGATCGTGCCATCACCAGTGCAGTTCTCGCATCGGCCGCCTTTGACATTAAATGAGAATCTGCCCTGGCTATAGCCTCGTATCTTTGCCTCGGTTGTTTCAGAGAACAGGGCTCGAACCTTGTCGAAGAGGCCGGTATATGTGGCTGGATTTGATCGAGGTGTACGCCCAATCGGTGATTGATCAACGTGGACAACTTTATCGAGCAGATCAACTCCACTTACACTTCGATGGCGCCCTGGCACCAGTCGGGCCCCATTGAGTTTATTGGCCAGAACCGTGTAAAGAATCTCATTTACTAAAGTTGATTTTCCTGAGCCACTTACCCCAGTGACAGATACAAAGACGCCCAACGGAATCGTTACATCGATATCTTTCAGATTATTCTCTTTTGCTCCCTTGACAGTTAAAGCTCGCTTACTATCAATCGGACGACGGCTAGTTGGCGTAGCGATTGATCTACGGCCAGAGAGATAAGCGCCTGTAATCGACTCCTTGGAGGCGATGAGCTCCTCATAAGTGCCGGAGACAACGACATGACCGCCGTGCTCCCCCGCGCCAGGCCCGATATCTACGATCCAGTCTGCCGTGCGTATCGTCTCTTCATCGTGCTCAACGACGATCAAGGTATTTCCCAAATCGCGCAGGTGAGTGAGCGTTTCAATCAGACGGCGGTTATCCCGCTGATGTAGACCGATACTTGGCTCATCCAATACGTAGAGAACCCCCACGAGACCACTTCCGATCTGTGTAGCCAAACGGATCCGCTGTGCCTCTCCACCGGAGAGCGTGGCAGCTGGTCGCGCTAAAGATAAATAATCTAAACCAACATCAAGGAGAAATCCGAGACGAGCATTGACCTCTTTCATGACGCGTTGGGCGATCTGCGCCTCACGTTTTGTGAGTTTGATGTTTTTCAAGAAAGTGGCGCACTCAGAGATTGAGAGTTCAGTTATCTCCGAGATATTCTTTTGACCGATGGTTACTGCTAAAACTTCAGGCTTGAGTCTGGCCCCATTACAGACCTGACAGGGAATTTGGCGCATATATGCCTCGTACTTATCACGGCTGTAATCACTATCGGTCTCACTATGGCGCCGGTGGATAAATGGAACCACACCTTCAAAGCCAGTGGTGTAGTTCTTAGTCCCGTAGCGTCCTTTGTATCTCATTTTGATCTCATATTCATAGCCATTGATGATCGCCTCACGAGATTTCACAGAGATCTTCTTCCACGGAACATCCAGGGAGAAGGGCATATCTTTGGCTAGAGCCTCTAAGAGTCGAATGAAGTAATCAGATGATTGACCACCCGACCATGGTGCAATGGCACCATCATTAATAGAGATCGAATCATCGGGAATGATGAGCTCCTGATCTACCTCCAACTTTGTGCCTATTCCAGAGCACTCAGGGCATGCTCCGAATGGTGAGTTGAAGGAGAAGGAGCGTGGCTCTAACTCTTCAAAGGAAAGGTTGCAGTCATGACAGGCAAGGTGTTCGCTAAAGGTTCTCTCTTTGTCCGCTGATTTAGAGTCAACAAAATCTAAGATCACGATTCCAGAGGCTAAACGCAGCGCCGTCTCAATAGAGTCTGTCAGCCGGGTCTTACTTTCTACCTTTGCGCTTAGGCGATCGATGACAACCTCAATACTATGTTTTTCCTGCTTCTTTAACTTAGGTACCGCGTTCAAAGCAACGACTTCACCATCAACTCGTGCACGCGAATAGCCTTGGGTGATCAATTCGGTGAAGAGATCGAGGAACTCACCCTTACGAGCCCGTATTACGGGTGCAAGAACCTGAAACTTCGTCGTCGGTGGCATCGCTAATATCTGATCAACTATCTGTTGTGGAGACTGGCGGGACACGGCCTTTCCACATGATGGACAGTGTGGCCGTCCTGCTCGAGCAAAGAGCAGACGTAGATAGTCGTACACCTCGGTAATCGTCCCAACGGTAGAGCGCGGATTTCGGTTAGTAGATTTTTGATCGATTGAGACTGCCGGAGATAGACCTTCAATGAAATCCACATCTGGTTTGTCCATCTGGCCGAGAAATTGACGGGCATAGGCAGAGAGTGACTCCACATATCGGCGCTGGCCTTCGGCAAAGATAGTGTCAAATGCAAGAGATGATTTTCCTGAGCCTGAGAGGCCAGTGAAGACGATAAGAGCGTTACGTGGAAGCTCAATCGAGACATTTTTGAGATTATGTTCACGTGCACCCCGCACGACTAGCTTGTCGATACTCATTAAACACCAGCCTCTTCCATAGAACGAAGCTCTTTCTTAAGGAGCTTGATCTCATCGCGCAAGCGGGCTGCTACCTCGAACTGGAGTTGCGCAGCTGAATTTTTCATCTGATCGGTGAGAGAGCCTATCAATGCCATGAGATCCTGTCGTGGCAGCGATGTTGTGCTCTTTGGGTAGATGCCAGTCGATGTAGAACTCTTCTGATTTGCCCTCTTGCTCGTCTCTAATAGCTCATCTGTATCCGCCGACTCACGGTTAATCAAATCTGTAATATCGGCGATTTTCTTACGCAAGGGCTGTGGATCTACTCCACGCTCACGATTGTAGGTCACCTGCTTTGCACGGCGACGATTAGTCTCATCTATAGCCTTGGCCATCGAATCGGTAATGTTATCGGCATACATATGAACCTCACCCGAGACATTTCGCGCCGCACGGCCGATGGTTTGAATCAACGATGTGGCCGAGCGCAAGAAGCCCTCTTTATCGGCATCTAGAATTGCAACGAGTGAGACTTCAGGTAAATCCAAACCTTCTCGAAGTAGGTTGATCCCGATCAGCACATCGTAATCCCCCATCCGAAGCTCACGTAAGAGCTCTACCCGGCGCAAAGTGTCGACCTCCGAGTGCAGATAACGGACTCGAACTCCCTTTTCCTGCATGTATTCCGTCAAATCCTCTGACATCTTCTTTGTCAGGGTCGTTACAAGAACTCTCTCATTTTTATCGGCGCGGATGCTGATCTCATGGAGTAAATCATCGATCTGTCCCTTGATGGGTTTGATGACGATTTGGGGATCTATCAGTCCAGTTGGACGGATTACCTGTTCGACGACATCTCCACCAATCTTTGCCATCTCATACTTTCCGGGAGTGGCTGAGAGATAAAGCTTTTGGCCTGTGCGCTCTAGAAACTCGGGAAACTTAAGTGGGCGATTATCTAGCGCACTCGGTAGACGAAAGCCATGTTCTACCAGAGTTCGCTTCCTGGATGCATCGCCCTCATACATCGCACCCAGTTGGGGTATGGTCACATGGCTCTCATCAATGACAACAAGAAAGTCTTCAGGAAAGTAATCCAAGAGACAGTTGGGAGCAGAGGCAGGCTCGCGGCCATCTAGATGGCGAGAGTAATTCTCGATGCCGCTGCAGAAACCGATCTGCTCCATCATCTCTAGATCAAAGGTCGTGCGCATCCGTAATCGCTGTGCCTCAAGGAGCTTGCCCTGTTTTTCGAAGAGATTGAGTTGAATCTGTAACTCATCCGCGATATCTCCTATCGCCCGTTTTATGGTCTCGGGTCCGGCGGCATAATGAGTGGCGGGAAAGATATGTGTCTCGCTCTCATCTCGGATGATTTCTCCAGTTAAAGGGTGAAGACTCGTAATTTTCTCTATCTCATCGCCGAACATCTCGATTCGAATCGCTAACTCCTCATACATCGGAATTATCTCGATCGTATCCCCACGGACTCTAAAGGTCCCTCTCTCAAAGGCCACGTCATTTCGCTTGTACTGAACATCTACGAATCGACGAAGCAGGGCATTTCGCTCAATTTCATCCCCTACGCGAAGTGTCACCATCCGATCGACGTACTCTTGAGGGGTACCAAGGCCGTAAATACAGGAGACGGTTGCTACAACTATGACATCTCTGCGCGTTAGTAATGAGTTGGTTGCAGAGTGGCGCAGCCGTTCAACCTCATCGTTGACACTTGAATCCTTCTCAATGAATGTATCGGTCTGAGGGACATAGGCCTCTGGTTGGTAGTAGTCGTAATAAGAGACGAAGTATTCAACGGCATTATTTGGTAAAAGCTCACGAAACTCATTTGCTAATTGGGCGGCCAGGGTTTTATTGGGTGCCAAGACAAGGGTCGGGCGTTGAAGCTTTTCTATGAGCCAGGCCGTAGTCGCAGATTTGCCAGTTCCCGTTGCTCCAAGTAGAACGACATCCTGCTCTCCAGCCTCAAAGCGCCGAGCGATCTCAGCAATCGCCTCGGGTTGATCACCAGCGGGAATATAGTCACTGATTACTTGAAATGGTTCGACCCGTCGCTGTAAATCCGATACTGGGCGCATGCACCAATTCTAGTTAGAAGTCGGAGTTAAACCATCCCAAATATTTTCGACCTGACGCGCCAAATCATCGGCCGTGCCATTGTTCTCGATGACGAAATCGGCGATAGAGAGCCTTTGCTCTCGTGTGGCCTGGGCTGCGATGCGGGCCTGAATCTGGGAGAGATGTAAGCCCTTCGCACGCAATCGAGCGATACGGATATCCATCTCGGCCTCGATTGTTATCACAAGGTCGAAGCGATCGGCCGCGTTAGTCTCAAAGAGAAGTGGGATCTCATAGACCAAGGTTTGCTTACCCGTGAGCGATGCCACTGCAGCCTCGAACTGTTTGCGAACATAAGGGTGAATGATCGATTCTAAAGTTGCCTTATGACTTGCATCCTTAAAAATTATTTCTCCTAGCACCTGTCTATCAATCTCACCATCTTTAAGAATTGAATCTCCAAAGGCAGCAAGAGTCTGATCAAAGCCGGTTGAACCCCGCTCTATCGCTGCCCGGGCTAGTTGATCGGCATCGATGACTAAGGCACCCAGGTCGGCAAAATATTCGGCGGCCAGTGACTTTCCACTACCGATACCGCCAGTTAATCCGATGACGAGCATGCGGTAAGGATAGCCCCAACCGAATTCTCTCCCCCACAATAGAAAAGACCCAGCACATGCGCTGGGTCTTTTCTTTCAAATATTTACTCTGCAGCCACTACCTCTATTGATTCAACTTCAGTGGCCTCTGGAACTGCGGCAGCATCGGCGGCCTTGGCTTCGGCTTTTTGCTTCTTGTGAGCCATGAAGCGCTCTTGAGCTTGGGCGTATTGACGCTCCCACTCCTCGCGCTGAGTTTCATGGCCTGGCTTCCACTCTTGGGTCTGCGAATCAAAACCTTCAGGGTAGATGAAGTTTCCCTCGGCATCGTAGCGAGCAGCCATTCCATACTGAGTTGGATCAAAGGCTTCGATTTCAATCTCGTGTCCCTCATTTGCCTGCTTAAGAGAGAGTGAGATGCGCCGACGCTCTAGATCGATATCAATAATTTTTACGAATAACTCGTCATCTACGGCGACAACTTGCTCTGGAATCTCGACATGTCGTTCGGCTAATTCAGAGATATGAACAAGGCCTTCAATACCTTCATGTACTCGAATGAAGGCTCCGAATGGGACAAGCTTTGTCACCACTCCTGGGACAACTTGATTGATTGTGTGGGTACGGGCAAAGGCCTGCCATGGATCTTCTTGCGTTGCCTTGAGTGAGAGTGATACACGCTCGCGCTCAAAATCAACTTCGAGAACCTCAACAGTGACTTCATCTCCAACTTCAACGACCTCACCTGGATGATCGATATGTTTCCATGAGAGCTCTGATACGTGGACAAGTCCATCAACGCCACCAAGGTCCACGAAGGCACCGAAATTCACGATTGATGAGACGACACCCGAGCGAACTTGACCTTTTTGTAATTGATTTAAAAACGTTGTGCGTGATTCGGACTGGGTCTGCTCTAGGAATGCCCGGCGGGAGAGAACAACATTGTTTCGGTTCTTATCCAGTTCGATGATACGGGCCTCGACTTGCTTGCCAATGTAAGGCGTTAAATCACGTACCCGACGCATCTCGACCAGTGATGCTGGAAGGAAGCCACGCAGTCCGATATCAACGATGAGCCCACCCTTGACAACTTCAATGACTGTGCCGATGACAACTTCATCGCGCTCTTTCTTACCTTCGATGCCACCCCATGCGCGTTCGTACTGTGCGCGCTTTTTGGAGAGAATCAAACGACCCTCTTTGTCCTCCTTTTGAAGGACAAGAGCCTCAATACTTTCACCGACTTTCACAATCTCATTTGGATCTACATCGTGGCGAATTGA
Organism: Candidatus Planktophila sp.; assembly: GCA_013205535.1. Taxonomy (GTDB): domain Bacteria; phylum Actinomycetota; class Actinomycetes; order Nanopelagicales; family Nanopelagicaceae; genus Planktophila. The sequence goes on along the minus strand of JABMMN010000064.1, from coordinate 8,571 downwards.
AAGCTCACGAGAAGGTATTACTCCCTCAGTCTTATATCCAATGTCAACGAGTACCTCTTCGCGACCAACTTGGACGATAGTTCCTGTGACAAGATCTCCGTCATTAAAATTTCTAATTGTTCCTTCGATTGCCGCGAGGAAATCTGCGGCCGAGCCAATATCATTCAATGCAATTACTGGTGCTGTAGACAAGTGTGCTCCGTAGGGATAGATGAGTAGAAGGTTCCACTTTCGTGGCTGGAGGGCAAGGGTAGGGTTTGTGAGCGGATAAGGGCAAATCCACTAAATTTTTTGAGCGTAATCGCTAGACTCAACTTCGTTATGAAGCGATATAAAGAGTTGCTGGCCTTTCCACAGGTCATTCAGCTAGGTATCAGCGCATTTCCAGCGCGACTGGCCTATTCCATGATCGGTTTAGGCATATTTTTTAAGGCAGAGCAAGAGACGGGTTCAGTGGCCATAGCTGGTTTTGCAATCGGCTTGAACTCACTGGCTGGGGCGGCTACCGCCGGCCTTCGAGGATCGGTCATGGATCGTTTTGGTCAGAAGTGGCCAATCCGTATTTTGGTCCCGATGTATTCAGGCTTGATTCTCATTCTCAACACAATGGATACCAGTAAATCTATTTTAATAACCACCTTTATTCTGGGAATCACTGCTCCTCCAATTAATCTCTCAGTGCGTCCTTTATGGAAGGACATCGTTCCTGATTCATATTTAAGAACTGCATATGCCTTCGACTCGTCCATGATGAATTCAACTGGCGTTATTGGGCCAGTTGTAATAACAGCGCTCTCACTTTCTTCGCGTCCAGCGCTTGGCTTAGGCGCTATTGCGACTCTGATGTTTTTGGGTGGGATCGCATTATCACTGACTCCCGTCTCCCGAAATTGGATTCCAGAGAAAAAACAAAAAAATCAGCAGAAGTTGTGGCGCGATCGAGCTATTCGATTACTCATGCTCGAAGGCTGCTTTATCGGCTTTGGATGGGGAGTATTTGATGTTGCCGTCCCAGCCTTTGCAACTCAAGAAGGGGTGCCAAATCGCGTTGCATGGATCTTTGCCTCTTTTGGAATCGCCACTGTCACCGGAGGCTTATTCGGTGGTTTGGTTTCAAAGAGACTCTCTCCGCTATCTGCGCTTCGCCGAACTTACCTGCTGTGGGTGATCGCATGTATCCCTGTAGCCTTCACGTATCCCGATTGGACCATGGCCTTAGTCGGAGCATGCATTGGTTTTCTGGGTGGGGCACTTCAAGTCTTCTACTTTGAAGTTCTCGAAATTGTTAGACCACAGGGGTCGCAGACGGCATCACTTGGTTGGATTTGGAGTATTGAAGGATCGTTCATGGCGCTAGGCGCCGCTGTTGGTGGCGTTGTCTCAGAGATGTTTTCTCCTCGAATAGGTTTAGCGATGCTACCGATCATGATCTTCTTTGGTTTACTCATTCTGACTATTGGACGCGAACGATTGAGTGCGGCATATGCTGTTCCAACCCACGAGGAGGATCTTCGGGCGATAAAAAGTATCTCTAATGAGGTTAAGTAGCCTCTGAAACTAGTGTGCCGCTTCGTGCCAGGTTAGACCAAGGCCAGCATTTACATCTAGAGGGGCACGTAGCGGATATGCAGAGCCCATTTCCCGCCTTACTAGTTCGCGCACTTTCTCCTCTTCACCCTCTACTACTTCAAGGATTAGCTCATCATGTATCTGTAGAAGAATACGTGAGCCTAGGTTCGCATTCTCTATCGCCTTTTGTACCTTTAACATCGCCAACTTAATTATGTCAGCGGCCGATCCCTGAATCGGGGCGTTGAGCGCCATCCTCTCTGCCACCTCTCGATGCACACGATTATCGCTCATAAGATCTGGCAAGTAACGCCTGCGTCCCATAATCGTCTCGGTATAACCGAGCTTACGTGCATCATCGACTACCGTCTTTAAATAGTCGCGGATGCCTCCAAAGCGCGCAAAATAAGTATCCATTAAGGATTGAGCATTAGCGGGAGTAATATCTAACTGAGTAGCTAGACCGTAAGAGGATAAGCCGTAGGCCAGACCATACGACATAGCTTTTATCTGCCTGCGCATCTCTGGATCAACATCGGTGGCCTTTACACCAAAGATAACGGCGGCGATCGTTGCATGAAGATCTTCCCCAGATTCGAAGGCTCTCAAGAGTTTTTCATCGTGGGAGAGATGAGCCATGATGCGCATCTCTATCTGACTGTAATCGGCGGTGAGGAGACCGACATAGCCATCACCTGCAACAAAAGCATTTCGGATTTTACGTCCCTCTTCTGTGCGCACAGGAATATTCTGAAGATTTGGCGCGATAGATGAGAGCCGTCCAGTTGCTGTGACGGTTTGGGCAAAGTGAGTATGGATACGTCCATCAAGGGCGATAGCCGCGATTAATCCCTCAATGGTCGTTGAAAGTTTCTTGGTCTCACGGATACGAAGTAGATGAGTTAAGATTGGATGTCCGGTCTTTTTATGGAGCCAATCCAAACTTTCAGCATCGGTTGTAAAGCCCGTCTTGATCTTTTTCGTCTTGGGTAGGCCAAGCTCATCAAAGAGCAGGCTTTGAAGCTGCTTGGGAGATGCCACATTGAACTCATGTCCGGCAGACTCATGGGCCGCTTTGGTTTCACGGGCAACTTCACCCTCAAAGAATCCAAAAAGCCTCTCAAGCTCGCCTTGGTCGATGGCGACCCCGATCCTCTCCATATTGGCTAACAACTGTGCGATGGGAAGCTCCATCGTTGAAAAAAGTTCGAAAAGGTTTCGCTCCTTGAGTTCGCGAGTGAGGCTCACTTGCAGAGAAAATAACGCCCGCGCACTCGTGAGCAACTCCTGTTCCTGACTTGACTGATCGATTACCGAACCATCACCCCATCTCTGAGACAAATCTGCCAGAGATGAAGCTCGAACTCCAGGATTAACTAAATAAGCGGCCAAGGCGCTATCGAATTCAATACCAAGGAGTGCGGTAGCGCGTGCCAGAGATTTAGCATCATGAGTAATCTTCTTGACTGTGGCATCAGCGGCCCAATCCCCCATCTTTGAGCTTTGGACCAGGAATATATTCTCAGGTGATAGTCCGATGGCGTATTGATGAAGATGCTCATCCTCCAAAGCAAAGGCAATCGTGATCGGGCCACCATGTGATGCAATCTGCGCATCGGCTTCGGTGGTAGTTAAAGATCGCACCGCCATCTCTACTGAAAAAAGAGAGGGTGCTTGTCCAGCGATTGCAGGTGTGCTCCGTGTGATCAGAACTTGCCTAATTCGCTCTTTAAGGCTTTTGAACTCCAAAGTATCAAAGAGTGGATTGGTCTTGCTCTCATCGACTCCAGACCAGGACAGATCCGAGAGTGCAAACTCAATGGGAACATTGCTAATCAAGCGCGTTAACTCACTATTAAGAGTTACCGATGCGATTGAATCTCGAAATGAGGCCCCCACTTTGCCTGACAACTTATCTGCGTTGGCGATCAACTCTGCCAGGGATCCATGATCAATGATCCACTTTGCCGCTGTCTTCTCTCCGACACCTGGGACGGAGGGGAGATTATCACTTGGATCTCCGCGTAGTGCGGCAAAATCTGGATATTGAGCGGGTGTCATCCCATATTTTTCGATGACTGCCTGCGGTGTCATTCGCGCCAAATCGCTCACGCCACGCTTTGGATAGAGAACTGTCGTCATCTGATTCACTAATTGAAAAGAGTCACGATCACCACTACAGATGAGTGTTTCAAAGCCATCTAACTCAGCCTGCTTTGTTAATGTGGCCAAAATATCATCGGCCTCATATCCTTCAAGTTCAAAAGATGTGATACCGAAGGCGGTAACAAGTTGGTGAAGCAGTTCCATCTGAGATCGAAATTCATCAGGTGTCTTGGCACGATTCGCCTTGTACTCAGGAAATATCTCAGTTCGTAAAGTCTTGCGGGATACATCGAAGGCAACGGCTACATGCGTCGGCTCTTCAGAGCTCAGGAGAGATAGGAGCATCGTTGCAAAGCCATAGATGGCATTGGTGTGCTGGCCCGATGCCGTTGTGAAATTCTCGACTGGCAGGGCGTAAAAGGCGCGATATGCCATTGAGTGTCCATCAATGAGCAATAGCCGTTTAGACATGGGCTCATCCTAGATTCCACAGTAGAATCTGTCTTATGGTCAGTGAGGATTTTCTTGCTTTTTATAAAGAGCGAGGAAGCGGTGCACTCGATAAAAAACTGGGTATCGTTTTTCTCGAAGCACAAGAGGGTCGTTTAGTAGCCACGATGCCTGTAGAGGGTAATACGCAACCATTTGGTCTTTTGCACGGTGGTGCCAATGTGGTTCTAGCCGAGTCTTTGGGATCGATCGGAACATCATTACATGCAGGCATTCATCGAAAGATTGTTGGAGTCGATATCAACGCTACTCACCACAAATCTGCGACAAGTGGCGTGGTGACCGGTGTGGCCACTGCAATCTCCCTTGGCAAAACACTATGCAGCTGGGATGTCGTGATAACAAACGATAAAGGTGAGCGCACATGCACCGCTCGCATCACCTGTCTGATACTGGCAGAGCGCTAAGGATTTAGGCCTGCGCCCCAGTTCCCAGATAGGCCTGGCGCACAGCAGGATCATCAAGAAGATCACTCGCCTTCGCCTCTTTGACAACATTTCCGGTCTCAAGAATGTATGCGCGATGTGCACGTGCAAGAGCCTGTGCTGCATTCTGTTCGACTAGCAAGATTGTAACTCCACTCTTATTGATCTCAGTGATGATGCGGAAGATATTTGCAATCATCTGTGGTGCAAGGCCCATTGATGGCTCATCAAGGAGTAAAACCTTTGGCCGTGACATGAGGGCACGACCGATAGCAAGCATCTGCTGCTCTCCCCCAGAGAGGGTTCCGCCGGCTTGGGAGGTACGTTCTTTTAAACGTGGGAAGAGTTGGTAAATCTTATCGAGATCCTCATTCATCTCAGCTTTGCGCTCCTTGCGGTGAAACTTACCCATCTCAAGATTTTCTAGCACTGTCATTCCAGGAAAGATTCCACGGCCTTCAGGTGCCTGTGAGATACCAAGATTTACCCTCTCGTGGGCAGCGACTTTAGAGATATCTTGACCATCAAATAAAATCGAACCACTGGAGACTTTGCGTAGACCAGAAATTGTCTTGAGTGTCGTTGTTTTACCCGCTCCGTTAGCTCCAATGAGCGTGACGATCTCTCCCTCATTGACGACAACCGAGATTCCCTTGATCGCCTCGATCTTTCCATAATGAACCCGCAGATCCTTGATCTCAAGACGCATCTACTGGCACTCCTAAATAGGCCTCAATAACCTTTGGATCCTTCTGTACATTACTTGGGAGATCATCGGCGATCTTGATGCCGAAGTCTAAGACAGCCACACGATCTGAGATTCCCATGATCAAAGACATATCGTGCTCGATCAGAAGAACGGTATAACCAGCATCACGGATCTTTTTGATCAGTGATGCAAGCTCTACCTTCTCTGCTGGATTAAAGCCGGCAGCTGGTTCATCCAAAAGTAAGAGGCGTGGCTCAGTGCCCATTGCACGCGCAATTTCTAAGCGGCGCTGATCTCCATAGGGAAGGTTCTTGCCAAGTTGATCTGCGCGGTGGCCAATCCCCATAAAATCCAGGAGCTCCTGTGCGCGAATACGGTCTCGCTTCTCCTCACGGCGCGAACGGGGCAGACCAAAGAGTGCTCCTACAAGCCCTGAGCCCTTGTGAACATCGGTCGCAGTGATGACATTTTCTAATGCGGTCATCTCCCCCCAGAGGCGGACATTTTGGAAGGTGCGGGCCATGCCGGTTTTTGCGATTACATGACGCTTCATTCCAAGAATACTTTTTCCCTCAAAGATAATCTCACCGGCAGTTGCCTGATAAACACCAGTGATCACGTTAAAGACAGTCGTCTTACCTGCACCGTTCGGGCCGATGAGGGCACAGATCTCACCTTTGAATACATCTAGATCAACCGAGTCTAAGGCGGTCACTCCACCAAAGCGCATTGTTAGATTTTTAAGTTCAAGGATCTTCTCACTCATTTACACGGCCTCCTTTTGCCTAATTTTTTCGCGCTTCTTTCGAGGTAATAATCCATCTGGCCGAACATTCATAATCACCAAAAGTACTAGACCAAAGACCAATTGGCGAGCGTTACTGATAAAGCGGATACGCTCGGGTAGATAGGCCAGGATAGATGCACCGAGGATGACTCCCCAGATATTTCCTAAACCTCCGAAGACAATGCATGCCAAAATGAGAATAGAGGTATTGAAAGTGAACATATCGGGGGCGATGAACATTGTCTTTGAGGCATAGATGACTCCACCAGCGCCGCCGACTGCAGCCCCGATTGTAAATGACCAGAGCTTATAGACCAGAAGGTTGACCCCCATTAGTGCTGCAACATCTTCGTCTTGGCGTATCGCCTCCCATGCCCGACCTGGCCGACGGATTGTGAAGCGACGTATCATCCATATGACCAATAAAATCAGAATGAGAATGACCCAAAAGTAGCCTGCATGATCATCGAGCTCAAACTTTTGACCCAAGATTGCAGGAGGGGTTGGAACACCAACGATGCCATTAGGTCCACCCGTCACAGAGAGATTAAGGGCGACGATGCGGATGATCTCTCCAAAACCCAAAGTAATAATCGCCAAATAATCACCACGTAGGCGCAGTGCCGGTAGGCCTAGAAGTAATCCTGAGAGCATCGCAAAGAAGATTCCAAAGGGAAGGATCTGCCATGTATTAAGGCTTGTCATAGTTCCCATGATGCCCATCGTGTATGCACCGATTGCAAAGAAGGCTACATAGCCAAGATCTAAGAGTCCAGACTTTCCAACCACGATATTGAGTCCAAGACCCATAAGAACGAAGAGGGCGATTGGGTAAACGAGCACTGCTTGATAGGAGGATATAGGGGTGTCAAGAAAAGAGGTTGGTCCAAAACTTCCGGCGTAGGGAAGAAGTGCCACGAGAGTAATGACAATCAATACAAAGCCTGAGCGGGCAGGCGGACTCCAACTCTCCCAGATTGATGCACTCTTATCGCGAATATTTATCATCATGTCCTCGTTTGCTGGACAGCTTCACCGAAGATGCCATTTGGTTTGAGGAGCAAGACAAGAACCAATACTGTAAAGACGGTCACTGATTTCCACTGCGAGCCAAGGATGGCCGATGAAAACTGCTCAAGGACTCCAAGGAACATGCCACCGTAGAAGGCCCCTCGAAGGTTTCCGATACCGCCAAGAACTGCAGTAGTAAAAGCCGCCAAACCTAGATTGAAGCCCACATTAAACTGGGTTGTCTCATAGACGGTGGTATAGAAAAACGCGGCTGCACCTGTTGTGAGGCCACCAATAAAAAATGTAAGTGAAACAACTCGATTGAGGTTTATCCCCATAAGTTTTGAGTTTTCCTCGCTCATGGACACGGCACGGATGGCCTTACCCAGGCGGGTCTTGGTGACGAAACGATCAAGAACAACAAATATTACGACTCCAGAGACAATGACCATGACTGTATCAATTCTAAAATTAGCACCAGCAAACTCTCCAAATGACCACTTGTCTAAAAGACGCGGAGATGTCTGGGGACGAGAAAAAGTCACAATACGTGTCGTCTCAAGAAGAACTATCGATGTTGCGATCGCAGAGATTAAAAAGCCTAAGGGTTTGGCACCGAGGGCTCGCAGCCGTCTGTAAGCCACTAGCTCGACTAAAATTCCTAAAAATCCACAGATCAGCATAGAGAAAAGCAGAGCGAAGACAAGAGTGTAAATCAGTCTGAAGCCATGTAGAGATTGAGAGTCGGTCTGGTTTTGTAGGATTCCAACCTGTGCTACAACGGTTGCAAATGTCCCGATCATAAAGACTTCAGAGTTGGCAAAGTTAATCAAACGAAGCACGCCGTAGACCATGGTGTATCCAAGAGAGATTAAAACGTAGATAAAGCCAAGAGCGATTCCCTGCAGGCAGAGGGACCAGAACTGGCTCTCAAGAACTTGTAAATTCATATAATCCACTTCATTGTAGTAATCGCAGCCGCCTCTGGATTTAGCCAGAGACGGCTGCGATTATTTGATGCTCAATACTACTTAGGCAACGCCCAGGTAAGTAATCTTTCCAGCCTTGATTGTAAAGGCTCCAACTGCTGCTCCACCGATGATGTCACCATATCGATCGAATCGAATGGTATCCCCGGCAACGCCCTTGAATGAGCCATTTGTGAGGCAGTTCTGCATTCCCGCACGAGTTACGACACCCTGCTTGATGCATGCAAGGAAGATGTTAGTTGCATTGTAGGTCGATGTGACATAGCTACCTGGAACCTTAATTCCGGTGAGCTTTGTGTAGGCAACCATCTGTGCAGGTGTAGCGACATCCTCAAAAGGAACATCTGCAGCGGTTAGACGTGCACCCTCTGCAGCAGTGTTACCAGCGTTATTTGGGAATGTTGCCTTGAGAACTCCGTCACCGGCAGCGAAGATACCTGTGTATCCACCATCGCGAAGTGCCTT
>JABMMN010000063.1 GCA_013205535.1 Candidatus Planktophila sp. | reverse complement strand
CTCACCGAATGCATCAAGGGATGCGACACCATCACTCAGACGTGCACCACCAGAGTGCCAGACTCCGATGATTGGTACCTGCGCACCCATCGCAGCCTTGTACGCAGTGACAATCACTTGTGATCCATCCACACCAAGTGCACCACTCTTTACGGTCGCATCTGATGCGAAGATAACAACTTTGTTTCCCTTGATGAGTCCTGTTACTGCTATTACTCCACAATCAGTGCGCGGGATCAGGAATGTAAAGTTTGCATCATCTACTAAACGCGCGATCCTTGCCTCTGGATCACGCGGGTCACTAGGTAGTGGCGACATTTAAAGACTCTTAAAGATCAAGACAACATTATGGCCACCAAAACCAAATGAGTCATTGAGAGCTGCGATATCACCAGCAGGTAGCCCCCGTGGCTTATCACGCACGACATCCACGCAGACGGCCGGGTCCAAATCATCGATGTTGATAGTGGGAGGTGCCAGACGATCCTGCAGTGATTTAACGATAAAAACAGATTCCATGGCTCCTGCGCCACCTAATAGATGCCCAGTCATCGACTTGGTTGCAGAGACCGCAACATGATCTACATCTGCGCCAAGGGCTGCGCTCAGAGCGTTAGCTTCGGCGATATCTCCTGCAGGTGTTGATGTCGCATGGGCATTTAAATGGACAATATCTTTCGTTGAAAGACCTGCATCACGTAGGGCAAATTTGAGAGCGCGCTGGACACCTGCACCATCAGGATCTGGAGCGGCGATGTGATAGCCATCAGAGCTCAAGCCTTGGCCCGCGAGTTCGCAGTAAATCTTTGCACCTCGCGCCCGAGCATGTTCGTACTCCTCCAGCACTAACACCCCACCACCTTCACCTAAGACAAAACCATCGCGATTGAGATCATATGGCCGGGATGCACGCATTGGATCATCATTTCTGGTTGATAGCGCCTTCATCGCAGCAAAGCCTGACATTGGCATCGCATGAATCGCCGCCTCAACGCCACCGCTAAGAACGATATCGGCGCGATTATTGCGAATCATCTCAAGGCCATATCCAATTGCTTCAGCTCCTGATGCACATGCACTCACAGGCGTATGGACACCGGCCTTTGCCTGTAGTTCAAGACCGACATGAGCTGCAGGTCCGTTTGGCATCAACATCGGAACAGTATGTGGGCTGACAAGTCGCGCACCTTTTTCGCGCAAGATGTCGTATTGATCAAGCAGTGTTGTTACACCACCAATACCCGATGCGATGACAACGCCTAAGCGCTCTTTATCCATCTCGGGAGAACCGGCATCTCTCCAGGCCTCACGTGAGGCAATCAGGGCAAACTGTTCTGATCTATCCAAGCGCCGTAGTTCTACACGCTCCATCTGCTCACTTGGTTCGAGTGCGACTCGTGCAGCAAAACGCACAGGGATTGTCTGTGCCCAATCTTCGGTCAGTGAGCGAACCCCACTTGTGCCGGCAAGGAGAGCAGACCAAGTTGTTACAACATCACCGCCTAATGGAGTAGTTGCACCAAGACCGGTGACGACTACACGACGGGCAGCCATAATAAAACCCTTTACTTACTACTTTGCTGCATTGACGATGAAGTTGACCGCATCGCCAACAGTGGCAAGGTCGGTCACTGCCTCATCTGGGATCTTCACACCAAAGCGCTCTTCTGCCGCAACGATGACTTCAACCATACTCAGCGAATCAACCTCTAGATCTTCGGCGAAGTTCTTACCCATCTCAATCGATGCAGCAGGAATCCCAGCTACCTCTTCAAGGATCTCTTTCAAACCTGCAAGAACATCAGCTTGTGCAAGTGCCATTTTATTTTTTCCATCCGTTAGCTGGTCTGGGTGTTTCTGTTGCGAGAAGAGAATTCTCTCGGAAAAGGACGGTACTTACGAGTACCTGCGCCTATTAGTGGCGAAAATCTCAAGGAGCGGGCGGAAGTGCCACAACCTGGGCGGCGTAGACAAGGCCCGCGCCATAGCCGATCAAAAGCGCCAATGTGCCATGAAGTTCGGGATGTTTCAGAAGTAGTGCATCCATCGCAAGGGGAATCGATGCTGCAGATGTATTTCCATTGACACGAATATCATCGGCGGTGATTACGCTCTCTGGAATGTTGATCTCTTTGGCCATGGATTCGATGATGCGCATGTTGGCTTGATGTGGAATAAATGCACCCAGCTCATCGGCTCGTACGCCCGCCGCCTCAAGGGCCTTTATACCGGCCTTGCTCACCGTGAATACAGCCCAACGGTAAACAGCTTGTCCCTGTTGTGCGATGTTTGGCCAACCAAGATGGGCCACACCTTTCTCAGGTGCGTTTCTAAACTCAGTGTAGGCAGGAGTCAACATTATGGTGTCACGTGAATCCGCATCTGATCCCCAGATTGTCGGACCAATACGTGCCTGATCACTTGCTCCAATAATCACCGCCCCTGCGCCATCGGCAAATATAAACGCGGTGGCACGATCATTAGGGTCGGTGAAATCTGAGAGTTTTTCAACACCAATAACCAGTACATTCTTAGAATTTCCCGTACGAACCAGATCACTTGCCATCGCAACTCCGTAACAAAAACCTGCACATGCCGCACTAATATCAACTGCGGCCGCCTTGGGATTACCCAAAAGAGCAACGAGTTCGGTTGCAGCACTAGGTGCCTGGAATGGGTATGAGATCGTTGCGAGAATCACTGTGTCGATATCGGCCATACTCATATGCGCACGTTCGAGCGCCATTTCACATGCAGCCATAGCCATTGAAATCACACCCTCTTCGGGCCCGGCAAAGCGACGACTTTGAATCCCTGTGCGCTGCACAATCCACTCATCACTTGATTCAATACGATCAACTATCTCACTATTGGGTACAAGGCGCTTAGGGCGATATGAGCCGACCGAGAGAATTTGGCTATTTCCAACTGCTGGAAGTTTTATGCTCATACATGCCTTCCTGCAAACTCACGCGCAGCACCGATATCGTCTGCACTCTTGAGCGCAAAGCTCTCAATCCCTGGCTGCGCGCGCTTGAGCAAGCCAACCAGAGTTTTTGCCGGTGCTAACTCGATGACACCCGTGACACCCATGGTTCTCAGAGTAGCCATGCACAGATCCCAGCGCACTGGATTGGCGATTTGATCGATGATTCGCCGCAGAATCTCATCGGCATCACTCAGGATTGCTCCATCTTTGTTGGAAATAAATGGCACACAGACCTTACTCCGAGCAATGCCAGAGGCGATTGCCTGAACTGGAGCCACAGCAGTTGACATATAAGAGGTATGAAATGCCCCCGAGACATCTAATGCGCGAACACGAGTACCGCTTGGGGGATTGGCGGCAAGGGCGGCAAGGGCGGTTAAATCACCAGCGGCAATTATCTGGCCCGCACCATTCTCATTTGCTGCTATCAAATTCAAAGCCCGTATCGCCAAGAGGACTTCATCCCTATCTCCCCCCAGAACCGCTGACATCCCACCAGATATTTGTGTTGCCGCTTTTGCCATTTCAACTCCACGCGCTCGCACTAGGCGCAGAGCATCGCCAGCACTGATCGCCCCACACAACGCTGCAGCAGTTAACTCTCCGACAGAGTGACCGGATACAACGTGCAGTTTCTTCTCATCTAGTGCATGAGCGGCCAACAAAGATGTAGCGACAATCAGTGGCTGTGCATTAGCTGTATCTGTGATCTCATCGGCCTTGGCGGCTGTACCAAGATACAAAAGATCTAAATCAATCTCCGTTGACCACTGATTCAATAGATTCTTAGAGTCTGAATCCACTGTCCAAGAGGTGAGCATTTCGCTGCTTTGTGAGCCTTGACCGGGTGCAATAAGTGCCAACATGATTCATGGATACTACCTTTTTGCTGTCTTTACTACCTAGTATGCATGGGCGCATTGATCGAATATTGATACTGGGATTCTGGTTATTTACGCGCCGGTTAGGAAACTCGCGCTTCTTGAATTTGGGGAAGGGCGGCCTCACGGTTATTGACAAACTCTGGAAAATATAAGATGCCCTGAGCTGGCTTATCGCGCCTTGTGAGCATTCTTATGTACTCACCCATCACGAGAATCAGTGCCGCTGGAAGTAGATCCACACTTCGCTTTAAGAACCATGGCGTTGCATGTCGCAGCATCCACAGTATTGAGTCTTTTTTGGCACGATTTGTCACTGGGTCAAGTGCAACTGGAGATATGTCCCAACGTGGAGCCAAAATCTCTCGAAAATTCTGTGCCAAGATTTGATGACCAAATTTTGAGGGATGCATACGATCCACATGCCATCGATTTCGATCATAAACACCTGGTATGTCGCGCACTGCAAGAATATGTGCACCAAACTCAGCACCGACCGCTCTTGTCACAGCATTTACAAAGTTGATCCTACGATTGAGAACCTTTCCCAAAGTCTTTGGTAATGGGGCGATACTCGTCGGCTCATGCAACTGTAAGAGCAGTATCTCTGAACCGACTTCACGGAGTTGTTTGAGTGTTTGTCGAAGATTTTGTCGCAATACATCAGGGCTAAAGCCGTTTCTTAGTGCATCGTTTCCACCGACTATAACAGCCGTCAAAGTCGGCTCAAGCACTAAGGCCTTTGGAAGCTGATCGATAAATACTTCACCAGATTGGGCTCCTGGGCGTGAGAGATTGGCGTAGACAAGTGGCTGATTGAAATGCTGCGCCAAGTAGTAGCCCCAACCACGTAGTGCACCATTTCTGTCGGCATCACCTGTTCCTGCGGCGGCGCTATCACCCATGATGACGAAGGTAGCGACGCGATTCATCTACGCCGCTCGTAATCGATTGGCGGGCTTGGTGGATTCCTCACCATGCAGAGTCAACATCAGCGAGATAGTTGAACTCCAAGGAAAATTCTCTGCCTGATGTTGGCAGAGTGCAGAGAGATTACGATTCCTCTGTCGGTACGAAAGAACTTTTAGGATTGAATCGGCAAAGGATTTGGGGTTATTTTCAGCGATCGCTCCGACTGGTTCCGGAGCATCCAGGAGTAAAAACTCTCCGACTGCACTGGTACTTGATGCAACGACAGGAGTACCTGAGGCTAAGGATTCCAGGGCGGCTAGGCAGAAAGTTTCAATGGGCCCGGGTGCCAACGAGACATCGGCGCTGGCAAGAATGTCGGCGAGGCGATCCCGATCGGCGATGTAACCAAGGAAAGTAACGGGTAGATCTTTTGCCTGCCCACGAAGTCTCTTGAAGAGGGGTCCGATACCAACATAGATAAGGCGTGCGTTCACTCCCCGCTTCAATAGGAGTTCGAGCGTCTCAAGAGAGCGCGCTGGATGTTTTTCACGAGACATTCGCCCACAATGGACAAGCAAGACCTCACTACCTCTGAGTAGTTGAGTTCGTAATGCCTCATCGCGTCGACTAGGGCTAAATCTCTCGAGATCAACTCCAAGAGGTATACGAACCAAATTTTGAATGGAGAGTCTCTCAAACTCACGTGCGGCAAAGCTCGTGGTCGCTATTACAAAGTTAAAGCGCTTGGCTAGCCGGCGATTATGCCAATCGATTAAGGCTGTCATCGGAAATGGAAAATAATTTTCGACAAGGCCTACGAGAGTCTCGTGGCTAAAGACAACTGTTTTTATCTTTCGCTTACTGGCCCACTCTCCGATTCGAGTGAGGGTAAACCGATCCGAAACTTCGAGTACATCGGGAGCAAGAGTGATGATCAGCTTCTTGATGTAACTATTGTTTCGAATAATCCGATATCCACCGCTAAAGGGGAGTTCAATCGATGGAACGGTTATTTTTCGCCCATCAGGGGTGTCCTCGCAGTACAAACCCGTCCCCGGCACGATGTAGATGAATTCATGACCTTTGGCGATATAGCCGGCACCGAGTTCATGCAAAGTTGTGCGTATGCCGCCTGATTTTGGACCATAAAAGTTGGCGATATGAAGGATTCTCATGCCACCTTCTCATTTTCCGAACGTACTGAGGATTCGGCAAGGATCTCGTGGTAGTGCTCTATCAACTGCTTTTGCATCAGGGGCCAAGTACGTTCAATCACCGATTCACGGGCTCGGGCCTGCATAAATATGGCCTCAGGATTGGTAAGAACTTTATCGACGCTATCACTCAAAGCCTTGCTATCGGCAGTATCGATTAAGTATCCCGTCCAACCATGTTTGACTAAATCTGTTGGCCCTCCAAAATTTGGCGCTACAACTGGCACACCGGATGCCAGCGCCTCTTGAATCGATTGGCAAAAAGTCTCGTGCTTGCCAGTGTGTACAAAGATATCGAGAGATGCGTAATAGCGAGCCAAATCTTCACCACTTTGATAGCCAACGAAGCGAGCATTTGACAAGGTACGCTGTAATTTAGATCGTGCTGGGCCATCGCCGATGATGACTAGTTGAAGATCATCACGTTGGTCTAAGACCAGCAAATCCTCGACTCGTTTCTCATTGGCTAACCGCCCCACGTAGCCGATGATCTTTCGCTCACGTCGATGACCGAGCAAGTCCGCTCGTAACTGTTCATCACGTTTGGTAGGAGAGAATTTCACACTATCTACGCCACGTTGCCATAGATGCACATTGGGGACACCAGATTTTTCAAGATCTAGACATGACCATTTTGATGGCGCTAAAGTTCTATTCGTCTGTGAGTGAATTCTTGCAACCCATTTTTTCAGTCCACTGTGAGCAGCACTCATTCCATAATGTCTTGCAAAGCCGGCGATATCAGTCTGGTAGACCGATAGTGTGGGAATCTGCAAGCGAGTTGCGATTTTGGTGACAAATTTTCCTAGAAAAATCGGTGAAGCCAGGTGGATGACATCTGGAGCAAAGCCATCGATGAGAGGCTCAAGTGCTCGTGCAGGAAATCCAACTGGGACAAGGCTCTTCATCTCAAGGCTTGGCACCCGCTTGATTCGAAAGCCTGCGTACTCACTCGGGCCATCACCGCTCTCTGGGGCGATGACCATGGCCTCATGACCATCACGAGCGAAGCCCTCCAAGATGCGAAGGACCGAGTTGGTAACACCATTTATCTGGGGTAGGAAGGATTCGCTCACAAGCGCGACTCTAAGAACCATGAACCCTAGGGTGAGTCATGAAGGCGCATTGAAGTTGGCTTCGAGGTTACGTGTTGGCAAAGCCGATGTGAACCCTGACTCTCGGCTGGAGCAATTTCCTACTCGAAAGTAGTATTGGTCCATGAGGATCGCCATTTGCATCAAACAGGTCCCAGATTCATGGGCCGAGAAGAAGATGGTCAACGGGCTACTCGATCGTGTCAATGTCGATGTCGTCCTGAATGATCTCGATGAATATGCAGTTGAAGAGGCTCTTCGCATTGCAGAGGCCCATGGCGGCAATGACGAGGGTGCTGCGAACTCGGTCACGGTCATTTCAATGGGTCCAGAGCGGGCAACCGAGGCTGTGCGCAAGGCACTTTCCATGGGTGCAAATAATGCGATCTTAATAAGTGATGCATCTTTGGCTGGCGCAGATGCCCTAGCAACTTCAAAGGTCTTGGCCAGCGTTATATCAAAGATCGGTTTCGACCTTGTTATCTGCGGAACCGAGTCAACAGATGCGCGCATGAGTGTTGTTCCGGCGATGATTGCAGAGCGCCTTGGTTGTGCTCAACTCACCTTTGCATCTGCAGTCAAAGTCGATCCCGTGGGTCAACAGGTATCGATTACCCGCGTAACGGAGGCGGGAGTAGATGAGATGTCTGGGCAGTTTCCAGCGGTCATCTCAGTAGTTGAAAAGATCAATGAGCCTCGCTATCCATCCTTCAAGGGCATCATGTCTGCGAAAAAGAAAACCATCGATGTCATGGATATAGCCGCCGTTGGTGTCACAGTTGAGAGTTCATGGTCCTTGGTTCTTGATGCCACTCCTCGGCCATTACGCGCCGCCGGCATCAAAGTCACCGATGATGGTGGCGCCGCCAATCAGCTTGTCACCTTTCTATCAGAGAAGAAGTTGATATGAGTAGCGTAATAATCCTTGCAGACTTTATCGGAGGAAAAAATACAAAGACGACGGCCGAGCTTGCAACTGCCGCTGCGCGCATCGGTGATGTTGTAGCTGTTGTGCTCGCTCCTCAAGGTCAAGGCGGCGCCTATGCAGCGGCTATTACACAAGGTCCCATACATTCGATTGTGGTTGTGGAGTCTGAGAGCTTTGCAGCCCATGGCGTAGGCGCAGCAGCCGATGTGCTTGCTCAGATAATTGTGAGTAAAAAACCTGCAGCAGTCTTGATTGCATCACATGCTTTCGGCAAAGAGGTTGCAGGTCGAGTTGCAGTCAAAACCAACTCAGGGATCATCACCGATGCCGTCGATGTCAGTGCTGATATAAGCGCCACTCAGATGGTCTTTGGTGGATCTACGACTGTGCACTCAAAGATTTCTCATGGAACACCGATTATCACTGTGCGTCCAAACTCGATCTCCGCCGATTTGAAACAAGTAAGCCCAGTTATCGAGGCTCTTTCATTTGAGGTTGCAGATGGGTCAAAGAAATCAAAGATCACATCTTCGCAGGCCCCCGTACAAGGGGGGCGCCCTGAACTCACCGAAGCCGATATTGTCGTTTCGGGTGGACGGGGTACGAATGGTGATTTCGTAGCGGTTGAAGCCTTTGCCGATAGCCTGGGCGCAGCAGTGGGTGCATCGCGTGCGGCTACGGATGCAGGTTGGTATCCGCACTCCCATCAAGTTGGCCAGACAGGCAAGACAGTGAGTCCGCAGTTATATGTCGCGTGCGGGATCTCTGGTGCGATTCAACATCGCGCAGGTATGCAGACAAGTAAGGCGATTGTCGTGATTAACAAAGATCCAGAGGCACCAATATTTGAGATTGCTGATTTTGGCGTTATTGGTGATCTCTTCGCCGTGCTGCCACAGGCCACAGAGGGTGTACTCGCACGTAAGTCCTAAGATTAGCCCTATGCCTTCTATCTATCTCGACCACGCGGCGACAACGCCGATGGTTGAGAGCGCACTTATTGCCATGACCGAGCAGGCGAGCGTTCTTGGGAATCCATCTAGCTTACATACGCATGGCCGCTCCACTCGTAAGTCCCTCGAAGATGCGCGAGAGATCTTGGCCAATGAGCTCGGGTGCCTGCCAAGTGAAGTGATCTTCACAGCATCTGGCACTGAGGCAAATAACATTGCACTCAAGGGGCTTTACTGGGCTGCCGGTGAGTTCGGCAAAAAAGTTGTCGTCATCTCAAGTATCGAACACCATGCGATCTTGGATCCAGCGAATTGGCTTGCATCACATGAGCAGGCAGAGGTCATCGAGCTCCCAGTCAACCCTGATGGTGTCATCGATTGTGAATTTCTTGCCAACCTGGTCGCAACCAGAGGTAGCGAGATTGCAGTCATCTCAATCATGCATGCAAATAATGAGACGGGGGTAATCCAGCCGATAAGTGAGGTAGTACGAATAGCGGGTCAGATACCTGTTCATACAGATGCTGTACAGAGCTTTAAGAAAACCCCTCTTTCGTTCTCACACCTTGGTGTTACTGCTATGACTGTCAGTGCTCACAAGATTGGTGGGCCACTTGGAATCGGAGCACTTATTCTTAAGCGGGCAGTTGAGATACCCTCACTGCTCCATGGAGGGGGACAGGAGCGCGAGATTCGGAGCGGTACATTGAACGCCCCT
>JABMMN010000014.1 GCA_013205535.1 Candidatus Planktophila sp. | reverse complement strand
CGCGCTTTTCCTGCAGGCCTTCAGCGGCTTCTTTGCACTATCCATTCTCTTTCTTCTTCTGCGCTGGACATTTCCTCCCAAGAAAGATCCAGTAGCCAAGGCCCGCCGTAAGGAGCTCAAGAGCTCACTGCGCGCTCTGCGTCGTAAATAGGTAAGACCAGATTAGTTGATTGAGGTTTTTAGCAGAGTGCCCATCTCTTGTAATCCAACTACATCTTCTGCTTTGAAGGTGGCACTACACATGGCGCATCGGACCTCCCACTTCCAAAAAGAGTAGGAGTTAAGGCCCATTTTGTAGGTAGTCACAAAGCATTTGATAGGTAGCACCTTGCATCTCATGCATCGCTTCGGGAGTTTGAGTGAGTTGACTACCTGGGACTCTGCCTTGTAGCCGCGGGCATATTCAAAGCCAACCCCATATAAATCCACGTCAATGAGAAAGGCACCAGGGTTGATAGAGAGCTCAAAAAGTGCATCTTTGAAACTCTTGAAGGCATAGAAACCGCACTCACAATCGATAACGGGTGGCACATGCGAGGAGTCAATTGAGCACGTGGCAACATCATCAGATGAGTAGAGATCACCCGTAAGACCAGTAAATGAGGGGATGCGCCCTGAGATATAACTCAGTTTATAGCCATGCATCTTCTCGTTAGGAAGCGAGAATGGATCTGAGTAAGCAAAGCGACCTTGGAGTTGGGTACGTGCCTTCGACTCTCGATCGTGCAGAGAGTTGATGAGAAGAAAAAAGATGGTGATGAGCACGGGGACAATTCCGATAAAAATCTTTAGCACGAGCACCACATCATCTTTTGGCACTAGAGGATCGGCCCGATTGGAGAAGCCCCCCAATAGATAAGCAACTCCCAGCAAGATGGCAGCGATCAGGGGATAGAGCCTGATGGTGCGAATCAGTGTGCGCTGCAGTGAGGCGGCATTCATACTCTTAGTAAACACCGCGTGCCCACCGCCAGCCATCCAGGGCGATCTCTGAGGTGCAGGTTGGCAATCTCAGGCTTATGATTTCACTTCAAAGAGCATAGGAAGGCGAGGTCTATGGCTGAGATCGGTGAGCCAGATCGTGTTGTGCGCCGTGAGAGAGATCCTGCGATCAATCCAGCGCTTCCTATTCCGGTCCCTGATTTAGAGCCGGCACAAAGCTAAGAATCTCTCTCTACTTGGATTTTTCTGCAAGTGGGACAAGTCTGGAGCCGACAACGATCGCTGCGCCAATAAGAACCAAGTTCTTCACGATGTACTGTCCTTCAAGAGTCAAATTAAAAGGAATATCGATGAAGCAGACCTCAGGCAAGATAATGAGTGGCAAGAAAGTGCCCGGCATCTGAAGCGCCAAGAGAAATAGCCCTGCTCGTATAAGAGGTGTATAGAGAAGGCATAGGCCAATCGCCATCTCCCAGACTCCAAGAATGGGAATGAAGATATCGGGATCAAACCAGTAGACCGTCTTTGTGATGACATCTACCGCCGGGCTATCGCCAAAGGGCTTGAGCGCCCCAAACCAGATGAAGATGATTCCCAGTGAGATTCGAAGAGCCGGTAGCGATAGGCGATTGAGTGTATCGATCAAGAATCTATCAATCTCTTTTATGTTAGGTCGTTGCCCCATGAACGCTCCAAGCCCTTCGTTATGAATCGGTTTGTATGATCGAATTGGAAGTTTATCAACTCTGTGCCAACTTCTTTACCTCATCTAGAAGCCTCATAACATCTAAAGACTCTTGAATCGGCAAGATCCAACCACCTTGTCCGAGAGCATGTGCAGTAAATCCATCCACCATCAACTGATAGGCATCAACTGCCTCGAACTCCTCGGTGTGATCTCCTATGGCCAGCGTGCTCGCCTGCTTCCAAGAGGTAAAGGCTTCACTGTGAGCAAAGTTAATACTGCTCACACTTGCCAAGATAGAGATCTGTTGCTTACTTGGCATCTCAAAAGAGCTCAACGCATTTAGCTTTGCTCCTTGACTTGATGTGGCAACTATCTCTGTCGTTAGATCTACACCGGCAGAGCTCATATTCTGCTTTACCGATGTGATCTTCATATCAAAAGTGGCATCAGATAAGGCGCGCCAGAGATGGATTTCATAAAGCCCCACATCGAGTAGAGCCCCACCACCCATCGCTGGGTCACCGCGATAGTTCTCACTCACATCTCTATTGAATGTGAAGCAGGAGTCGACCTGCACTACATGCCCCACATGACCGGAGTTTATGAGCTGCATTGCACGGATAAAGCGTGGATGCCATCTGGTCCAAACCGCCTCTACTAATAACTTTCCACTAATTCGTGCAGCGCCTGCCATCAATGTGGCCTCTGCATGCGTGCTCGCTAATGGTTTCTCACAGAGAACATGCTTGCCAGCCTGTAGCGCCTTGATCGCCCATTCGGCATGCTGATGATTCGCTAATGAAATATAGACAGCATCTACATCTGCATCGGCGATGAGATCGCCATAACTGGCATGGACTTTAGTCGGTGAAAGTGCCTGCGAGCGATTGGTATCCCGACTTGCTACCGCATATAGAGAAGAGGTCAATGAGTTATGAACCGCGGGGGCAAGAGCTCTCGTTGCAATATTGCCCGCTCCGATGAAGCCCCAGCGCAGCATCATGTACGCAGTAGTACTGGTGTTACTGGCAGACCATTGTTGAGCGCAGAGCTCTCGGCCGCTGCCATGATGGCAACAACATCTCTGGACTGCTGGGCCTGCACCGACATCGCAAGTTGATCGGTGAGGTGATCAGATAAAGATGCATGGAAGGCGTACGGGGGTGCCTCTACATACTCGGCGATGTAAGCCTCGCCCTGGTTGTCATAGACAGAGATGATTGCCGGCAAATCGGCAACTGCGCCATCACCACTTGTGTCCCAATCACCGACGATTGCACCCTTTGTTCCAAGGATATAAAACTTCGGTTTGCGGGCGGCCGATAAATCTGAGTTGATAAAGCTGGCCTGCACACCATCTTTGAAGTTGATGATTACTTGAGCGTGATCGGCATTTGTGATGTGATCCCATACCCGCTTTTGATTCAGGCCAGTGACAAAGTCAATCTGACCCGGCAGAATCGAGAGGATCTGATCGATAAAGTGGCTACCCCAATCAAATATCGCACCACCTGATATCAATGCATCAGAGTGCCAAAAGCTGCATGGCTTTGAATATCCTCCGACGAAACTCTCATAGGCAAATACATCACCAATCTCACCAGAGTCGATGAGCGCCTTTATCGTCAAAAAATCCTGATCAAAGCGGCGGTTTTGATAGACGACTAAGACGCGCGCTGCATCAGATGCCAACTGCATCAACTCATCACATTCATTTGTCGTAAGGGCCATCGGCTTTTCCAGAACGACGTGCAGACCTAGGGCAAGGGCTTTTTTCGCCCATGAGTAATGGCTATTCGGTGGTGTCGAGATGATGACCACATCTATCTGGCCAGATTCGAGCATGGCATCTGCATCACTAAAAGGGATTGCATCGGGGCAAATCTCAAGAGCGGCTTCAATGCGTGCCGGGTTCATGTCACAGACTGCAGCGACTATGAGTCCGGCGGATGATTCAACTGCCCTTGCATGCTCATCACCGATGGCGCCATAGGCCAAAAGACCAACCCGAAACCTCTTTGCTGACACTTACTAACCCCTTAAGTTGGTAAATGGGTAGTGTAACTGCGGCACGGTCACACAGCACACCAGGTGCTTACCCATGAATCACAGGGCCCGCTAACTACGAACTAAAAGCCTCAACCGGCAGGTCACGCTCTCCATCTTTGATTGCACTAATGATGCGTGTAGCGACAAATGCTGGATCAAGTCCTGTCGGTAACTTTGGAGCAACTCCTGCAAGTGGGCGAGTGGCAAGGCCTGTCTCGGTGTGTGGTGGTCGCACATCGATGACATCGATCTGTTGGCGGCGAAGCTCTCGCGTTGCACCAACCATCGCACCCCATGCTCCAGCCTTTGATGCGCTGTAGGCGGCCATCCCCGCCATAGGTTGCAAGGCGACCACAGCCGAGATGTTGAGAAAGAATCCACCCTCGCTGATGTGCGCTGCACTCTCACGCAGCATCACCATCGGGGCGATAGCGTTGATGGCAAATAAATTCGTGAGTGTCACATCATCGAGCTCGGCCAAAGTTCCAAAGGCGACCACACCCGCTGCGTTGATTACGCCATCAAAGGGGGCAAGGCCGGCAAAGGCTGCACGTAATGCAGCGCTATCGGTGATATCGGCGATTGCATGAGCCGAGACCACACCAGAGTCCAATCGCCCAGCATCTCGCACAACGGCCCTCACCAGCGCACCTGAACTATGGAGTTGAGAGGCAAGTGCAGCCCCGAGGACTCCTGTTGCACCGACGATGACAATTTTTTTACCCGCTAAATCACGTGACACAAAAACCTTCTTTCAACCAATGATAGAGGTGGAATCGTGTGATAAGTCCACCATGATTATAAATCCGCTGCAACTTCGATTATTAGCATCAACGTGCAAGAAGACCTGTTCTGGTTGCTGCCATGACCAGGCTTGGACTAAACTGCGGTATAGGAAAAACTATGTAAGGGAGATTTACTATGGGCGCTTGCGGCTGCGGATACACCACCGATCCAGAGAAGAATTGCAACGGAACACACCACGTAGTTAAGGCTGTTAAAGCAGACCTCATCACAAAGCTTGAGACTGAGGGTTTTGCCGAGGCTGCAGATCACCTCAAGAACAATAAGTAGGAAAAAGGGCGACCAATACGCCTGCGGAGTGCGCCATGAAAATTCGCCCCATCGAAAAAAGAGATCGCCAGCAGTGGGATCGGCTATGGCAGGGCTACTTAGATTTCTATGAGGCAACGCTCTCTCAAGACAGAACCGATCTCACCTGGGAGCGCTTCTTTGATTCAACACATGTATTCAAAGCATTCGTCGCAGAGATAGATGATGGGATCGTCGGCATCGCACACGCCATGCTGCGCCAATCAACATGGGAGTCTGTGGGAGATATGTATCTCGAGGATTTATTTGTCGCACCATCTGTGCGCGCTCAAGGGGTCGGACGGGCGCTGATAGAGCACGTTAAGCAAGAGGCCGTTGCAGTAGGGGCATCATCTCTGTACTGGCAGACACGCGAAGGCAATGCAACTGCCCGCCGGCTCTATGACTCAATAACGCCAAAGAATGATTTCATCCAATACTCGATGAAGTTGTAAGGCCAGCATGATCGCCATGCTTCGTCCGACTTTATCTTTTGCTGGGTTCAATGTGCGCATGCGCGATCCCTCTAGATCTGTAAGCAATTACAGATCTAGAGGGAGAGCGGCTTGCGCTTCACGTCATCGGACTTTTTTGCGGGTAGGTAAGCCAGCTCATTATGTAACTAACTGGCTACTCACCATTGAAATTACTTGAACTATCTCAAGCTTTCTCGGGACTTCATTTGAACGCTTTAACGCTCATTTGTAAGTGGGTGGTGAGGGGCTCGAACCCCCGACCCGGTGATTAAGAGTTAACGATTGCGACTACGCGATCGCTGAACTCATTTGTCTTTGGGTCCTTAAGAATCATCTTTACGCGACCATCAGGCAAGGTTTCCTGTTTGATAACAACAAGTCCCTCAAACATTGTTGGTGTGTTGGAGATTCGAGGAGTTGTTCCGCCTCGCCAATCCAGCTCCACGGGCGCCCAACCATGTATTTCAACAGACTTGAAACAGGCATCCATAATTGCATTCACAACATAACCGTCATAGAAGCTTTCCATCGGCTTTGTGTTTGATTCCATGGCATTAAACATGTCGGTAAACATGTCAACATAACCAAGTTCAGCAACCTCATCACCAACTGGAAATAGCCAGCCAGAGCTGGTTTCTGACTTCTCGGCAACATATGAGTTGCCCTCTCCTGCTGTAAACATCTCAAAGCCAGTGCGAAGGAAGTGATTGAGCCAGATAGTTCCATGCGTTCCGGCGACTTCATCACGAAGGTCCATGCCTCCACGGAAGGTCCATGAAACTTCAAACTGACCTACGGCACCAGATTCAAACTTAATGAGGGCAATTGCATTGTCCTCGGCGTTAATTGGATGTACCAATGTGTCTTTCCAGCATAGAACCTCAACTGGACGATTGCCTTTACCAACAAAGTTACGAATGATTTCAATGCAGTGGCAACCCAAGTCAATAATGCAACCGCCGCCTGCTTGCTTGTCATCCCAGAACCACGCACTATGTGGGCCAGGGTGTGTCTCACGTGAGCGAACCCACAAAACATCACCAACAGCACCACTTTGAACGCTCTTTACTGCCTTTAAAGTCTTTGGTGTGTAGCAAAGATCTTCTAAGTATCCAGCGAATACTCCAGCTTTTTCTACCGTATCCAAAATTCGTTTTGCTTCTTCTGCATTTCTAGCCAATGGCTTTGTACACAAAATTGCCTTACCAGCTTTTGCAGCTAATGTAATTGCCTCTTCATGCATATGATTTGGAAGAGCAACAATTACTACATCAGTATCAGGGTGGTTAATCGCCGCTTCAAGACTTGTCGTAACGTTTGCAATATTCCAACGCTTTGCAAAAGCATCACCGCGTTCTTGGGTTCGTGAATAAACAACTGAGACAAAATCTCGATTTCGTTGGCCATGTAATGTCATTGTGTAAAAATCTGCGATTAAGCCAGTGCCAAGCATCGTTATCCGTCGTGATTGCACGATTCCTCCTGAGTGTTAGGTCTAACGATTAG
This sequence comes from Candidatus Planktophila sp., assembly GCA_013205535.1. Lineage (GTDB taxonomy): Bacteria > Actinomycetota > Actinomycetes > Nanopelagicales > Nanopelagicaceae > Planktophila. Next base: position 1,134 of record JABMMN010000014.1, on the reverse strand, counting down.
TATAGACATATGTGTTATTATAAAAAAAGGAGGTAGGGATGACTTTTCGTCAGCTGGGTCATTTTGACGTCATTGTCATGGGTGCAGGTTCGGCGGGAGCAACTGCGGCAATAGCAGCGGCCCGCACAGGATCTAATGTTCTTGTTATTGACCGCCTACCTTTTGCTGGCGGAACAAGCACTGCTGTTCTTGATACTTTTTATGGGTTCTATACCCCAGGTGAGAATGCTAAAAAAATAGTTGGTGGAATTCCAGATGATGTCGTTGCTGGACTATCTGGTTATGGATCAATGATTGAGCGCCCCAATACCTATGGCGCCGGCACAGGAGTGACATATAACCCTGAGCATTTAAAGGTTGTGTGGGAATCCCTACTTCAAAAATCAGGGGCCAAAATTCTCCTTCATGCACTCTTGCAAGAAGTAACCGTTAAAGATGGCCAGGTAAGAGAGTTAGTTTTAGCAACCCGCGCCGGAGGTTGCGTAGTCACAGCAGATTTCTTTATCGATGCAACGGGAGATGCTGACCTTTCACATTTTGCTGGATTTGGTTATGAAAAAGCTGGCGATATTGCGCCTGCACAGACACTTACAACTACTTTTAAAATGGTGAACGTCAATGCTGCAGAGCGTAAGAAAATCGATAAGAATCGATTGCATGAATTAATGCAAGAGGCCACCGAGGCTGGGTATGCACTTCCTAGGCGTGAGGGATCTGACCACATCACACCGGTCGCAAACACAACTGCCACCGTGATGACGAGGTTGGATTCGGTCCGCAAAAATGCACAAGGTGAGCTGGAGTCAGTCTTGGATGACCCGTTCTTCCTTACTGAATCCGAGATAGCTGGGCGAGCACAGGCAACTGAATACGCGCGCTTTTTAGTAGACAAAGTTCCTGGATATGAAAACTCTTCTCTTTATGGCCTTTCAACATTGATTGGTGTTCGAGAAACCCGAAGAGTCTATGGCGATTACCGAGTAGAAAAAGAGGATGTTTTGCAGGCGCGACAGTTCGATGATCAAGTTGCGTTGTGCGGTGCGCCTATTGAAGATCATCACAGTGGAGATGGCACTAATTGGGTTTATCTACCAGAAGGCTCTGCAGTGGGAATTCCACTTCGAGCACTCATTG
>JABMMN010000013.1 GCA_013205535.1 Candidatus Planktophila sp. | reverse complement strand
GGCTTTTTACGCCCCTTTTTCGGTGATGGACCGTTCTCAGCCTCCCATGCGCGGCGTCCTGCAAGTAGTTCTAATCCGCGCTCTAGCGTCATACCCTCTGCCGTATCGCCACGACGAAGCGTTGCATTTGTCTCGCCATCGGTGACATACATTCCAAAGCGACCATCTTTGATGATCAGAGGCCTTTGCGTCTGCGGATCTGGGCCGAGCTCTTTGACGGGTGGCTTTGCGACTCCGCGACGGCGCTCTTTAGGGCGCGAATAGATATCAAGTGCCTCTTGTAAATCGATCGTGAAGAGTTGATCCTCACTTGTCAGTGTCCGTGAATCTGTGCCGGCGCGTAGGTATGGCCCATAGCGACCGTTTTGCGCAGTAATCACATCACCTGCCTCATTCATACCAAGTGTTCTAGGTAGTGAGAGAAGCATCAATGCATCTTCATATGTGACGGTATCGAGTGACATCGTGGAGAGAAGAGATGCAGTTTTTGCCTTAGGTGCATCGGCCTTTTTCTTCTTTTTCCTACCTGATGTGGTGAGTTCTACTGGAACCTCTGGCAAGACTTCGGTGATGTAAGGGCCAAAGCGGCCGCTCTTTGCGATGATCGGAAAGTTTGTTGATGGATCGATACCAAGTTCGCGCTCACCAGATGGCGCAGCCAGTAGCTCGATGGCAAGTGCAAGGGTTAACTCATCGGGTGCAAGTGACTCTGGGATATTTGCAAGTTTGCGCTCTTGGCCCTCGATGTTTTGCTGCAGATATGCACCGTAGCGACCCACACGGATCTCTATCTCAGAAGATAGGTTCATGGTGTTGGTTGCACGGGCATCGATGACGCCAAGATCTGCCGATAGTTCGTTAAGGCCTGGCTGGCCATCGACGCCATAGAAGAAATCCCGCAGCCAGTCAACGCGCCCGGCCTCACCCGCTGCAATCTTGTCGAGATCCTCCTCCATACTGGCGGTGAACTCGTAGTCGACTAACTTTGTAAAGTGTGTCTCAAGCAGGCCTGTGACTGAAAATGCCAAGAACGTTGGCACTAATGCGCGGCCACGCTTATATACATATCCGCGATCTTGGATTGTTTGGATGATCGATGCAAATGTTGATGGCCGGCCAATACCTAACTCTTCAAGTTTTTTGACAAGTGTTGGTTCGGTATAGCGGGCAGGCGGCTTTGTCTCATGGCCCTCGCATGTGAACTCGTTGACCTTGACGGATTGGCCGATAGTCATTGCTGGCAGACGCTTATCGGATGACTCCTCATCTTTATTCTCATCACTTACAACATCCTCGTATGCGGCCAAGAAGCCTGGAAATGTGAGCACGGAGCCGTTGGCGCGAAAGATTGTTGCCTTTGCATCATTGCTTTGTGCATCGAAATCTACGCGCATCTGCATCTTCTTGGCATCTACCATTTGTGATGCCACGGTGCGCTTCCAGATCAAGTCATAAAGTGCGAATTCATCGCGAGATAACTCTGGCGCTAACTCTCCTGGAGTCTTGAATGTCTCACCCGCTGGGCGAATCGCCTCGTGCGCCTCTTGAGCGTTCTTTGTCTTACCCAGGTATGTGCGGGGTGCATCTGCGACATGGTCTGCCCCGTATAAAGACTTTGCCGCACTGCGTGCAGCGTTGAGGGCCTGGGTAGATAAGTTCACAGAGTCGGTGCGCATATAGGTGATGTATCCGTTTTCATAGAGACGCTGTGCGATGCGCATCGTGATCTGTGCGCCCCAACCCAGTCTGCTGCCTGCATCTTGCTGCATCGTAGATGTCGTAAAGGGTGGCTTAGGTCGCTCTGTTCGCGGTGACTCCTCCATGGATTTAACGGTTAAAGAGGCTGATTTTAAGCTCTCTAGGAGACCTTTGGCCCCTGTCTCATCGAGCAGCAAGATATTGCCCAGGGACTTTTCCTTTACTGCACCATCTGTGCCAAAGTCTGAAGTCGATGCAACCTTCTTGCCATCTACTTCTAGCAACCTAGCGTTAAAGCCCAGTGCCGTCTGGGCTGCGATATCCCACCAGCCACTTGAGATAAAGGCCATACGCTCGCGCTCTTTCTCAACGATCAGCCTTGTCGCAACTGATTGCACACGGCCGGCAGAGATACGTGGCATTACTTTTTTCCACAATACCGGTGAGAGTCTGTAACCAAAGAGGCGGTCTAGTACGCGACGAGTCTCTTGTGCATCGATGAGGTGATAATCCAGATCGCGAGTATTTTCAACGGCGGCTTGAATCGCTTCTTTAGTAATCTCATTAAAGACCATCCGCTTGATGGGGATCTTAGGTTGTAGGACCTCTACTAAGTGCCAAGCGATCGCCTCACCTTCGCGATCCTCATCTGTCGCAAGAATTAACTCCTCGGCTGATTTCATTAATTCTTGAAGTTCGGCGACTTTGGCTTTCTTATCTGGGTTGATGACATATAAAGGCGCAAAGTCGTTTTCAATATCGACGCCCTCTTTAGCCCAAGCGATCTTCTTATACTCTTTTGGAATATCGGCGGCGCGCTGTGGTAGATCGCGGATATGACCGACAGATGCCTCGACGACAAATCCATCGCCGAGATATGCGCCGATCTTCCTTGCCTTAGCTGGTGATTCGACGATCACTAACTTGATCAGATCAGCCTTGGCTTTAGCCATGTAGTCCTTCGTAGGGGTATTGGGTGCGCGTTAGATCAGAATCGCAGTTGCTTGACGGCGATTACGGATCAAAGCTGCGATGATGACAAGAGTTGCCCCGATGCCGATGTATGTGCTGATTGAAGAGCTAGCACCAAGGGCGAGCGAGACGATGGCGGGCGTGATTAATAGAGCGACAAGGTTCATAACCTTGATGAGTGGGTTGATCGCTGGGCCTGCAGTGTCCTTAAATGGATCTCCAACAGTGTCACCAATGATCGTTGCAGCGTGTGCATCACTATTTTTACCACCGTGATGTCCATCCTCGACCATCTTCTTGGCATTATCCCAAGCACCACCAGAGTTAGAGAGAAAGACTGCCATCAAAGTTCCGGTGCCGATTGCACCGGCTAGATATGCACCAAGGGCTCCGACGCCCAAACCAAAGCCCACTGCGATCGGTGCCATGACTGCAAGAAGTCCCGGTGTTACGAGTTCGCGTAGTGAGTCGCGGGTGCAGATATCGACTACACGGCCATAATCTGGCTTCTCTGTACCCTTCATGATCCCTGGATGCTCGATAAACTGCTTGCGAACTTCGACGACAACTGCTCCGGCTGCTCGCGATACTGCATTAACTGCAAGACCTGAGAACAGGAACACAACTGCCGCTCCGATTATTAAGCCAACTAAGTTGCGTGGATTGGCTACATCTAAGATGCCTTGGTACTCAATGGCCAAATCTGCCGTCTTTTGCCCAGCATCAACTACCGCCTGCTTGATTGCATCGGTGAATGCGCCAAAGAGTGCTGTAGCTGCAAGCACTGCTGTTGCAATCGCGATTCCCTTAGTAATCGCCTTTGTGGTGTTACCGACGGCATCGAGGGAAGTGAGGATTTTGGAGCCCTCACCGTGGACATCCCCCGACATCTCAGCGATACCTTGCGCATTATCTGAGATAGGACCAAATGTATCCATCGCAACGATGACACCTACTGTTGTAAGAAGACCTGTACCGGCCAGTGCGATTGCAAGGAGTGAGAGCACGATGCTTCCACCACCGAGCAAGAATGCGCCAAAGACCGCCGATGCGATCAAGATCGCCGAATAGACGGCTGACTCAAAGCCAACTGAAATACCAGCCAAAATCACCGTTGCCGCCCCTGTCTCAGAGGATGCCGCAACATCATTGACGGGACGCTTGCCTGTCTCTGTGAAGTATCCGGTGAGAACTTGAATTGCTGCAGCAAGTGCGATTCCGATTAATACCGCACCGATTGCAAGAACGCGTGGGTTGGTATTGCCTGCCTGGGTTACTGCCTCAGGAGATAGACCAGTGAGAAGTTTGAAATCAGATGGTAGGTAAGTAAATGTTGCGAGCGCAGTCAGACCCGCACTAATGAGCGCTGAGATGAAGAATGAGCGGTTAATTGCCGTCATCGCAGACTTATCGCTGGCGCGAAGTTTGGTCAGGAAGATTCCGATTACCGCCGTCACGGTACCGATCGCTGGCACGATTAATGGATAGACAAGCCCTGCATCACCAAAGGCGGCCTTACCCAAAATCAATGCTGCGACAAGAGTCACTGCATAGGACTCAAATAGATCTGCCGCCATTCCTGCGCAGTCACCGACGTTATCTCCGACGTTATCGGCGATAGTTGCAGCGTTGCGTGGGTCATCCTCTGGAATATTTTTCTCAACTTTACCGACGAGATCGGCGCCGACATCTGCCGCCTTGGTAAAGATTCCGCCACCCACGCGCATGAACATAGCGAGCATCGCAGCGCCGAAGCCAAAGCCCTCAAGGACCGATGGTGCATTCTCGCGATAGATGATCACAACGAGAGAGGCACCGATAAGGCCAAGACCTACCGTTGTCATACCAACGACGCCACCTGTGCGAAAAGCGATCTGTACCGCTTTTTGGCCATCCTTATTACGGGCCGCATCTGCGACGCGCACATTTGCACGGACCGCAAGCCACATTCCGTTGTAGCCGACAAGGGCAGAAAAAGCCGCTCCGACTAGGAAGAAGATCGATCGGCCGATGCGGATCTCGGCATCACCGGGTAGAGCAAACAAGAGAACAAAGACGATTCCAACAAAGTAGGAGAGTGTGCGGAACTGGCGGTTGAGAAATGCCGCCGCTCCCTCTTGAACGGCCTCTGCGATCTCGCGCATCTTGGCCGTGCCATCGGTGGCTGCCAAGACTTGGGCGCGCAGGGCATAGGCAACGCCGAGTGCGCCGAGTGATATGGCAAGAACGATGTAGACCAGGTTGAGGTTTGATCCGCTGACTTGCACGAGTGATACAGAGCTAGATGCGCTCATAAGTTCTCCTCCATTGGAGTTTCAAGGGTGCCGCGGGCAAAGGCCGCCGGCAAGACAGGGGAAGTTTAGGCACAAAGGGGGTAAAAAGTGAAAACATACATATATATTGCGCGCGAAACTGGCGTATTGGCCCCTTGGCGAGGGTGGGGTAGCCTGAGAGTTCATGAACCTCTTTGATGCCAACTCGATCGTCTCTGACCTGGGCCTCTTTGGCGTCCTGGCCATCATCTTTGCCGAGACGGGTCTGCTTGTGGGTCTGGCCTTTCCTGGGGACTCCCTGCTCTTTATCGCAGGTGTCGCCGCCTCTGGCTCGGGTGCGGCGCTCTTGGGCGATGCCCAACTTCCAGCGCTGGCGCTCTTTATCTTGGCCCCGGTCGCTGCGACCACCGGCGGCCTTGTCGGATATTTCTTTGGCGAAAGATATGGGCGTAAGTTATTTGACCGACCCGAGGGTAGGTTCTTCAACCAACAAAAGGTTGTGACGACTGAGAAATGGCTCCGCAAATACGGTACCGGTAAGGCGCTTATCTTGGCCAGGTTTGTGCCATTTGTGCGTACCTTGATCAATCCGATGTGTGGAGTTGTGGGGATAGATAAGAAGAGCTTCTTCTTCTACAACGCATTGGGCGCCATCATCTGGACTGAATCAATAATCGCCCTTGGTTTCATCTTGGGTGAAAAACTTGAGGGCTCCATTGATGCATATCTTTTGCCAGTAATCGGTGTGATTATCTTTGCAAGTTTAGTACCGGTCTTTATCGAGATCTTTCGTGAATGGCAGACCCGTAAGCACCACAAATAAATATATATCTGAATTAAAGCCCTAAATCTGCCAGTTGAAATGCGGCACGATATTCATAACCCGCCTCTTTGATCTTTGGCGCTGCGCCTCTCTCTACGATTACTGCAACAGCGACAACTATGGCACCCGCCTCTACCAAGGCCTCAACTGCCATTAATACAGAGCCTCCTGTTGTTGATGTATCTTCAACGGCCAAGACTCTTTTTCCCCTCACATCTGGACCTTCTATGCGACGCTGGAGACCATGTTCCTTCTCTGCTTTGCGCACTACAAAAGAATCGATTTTTTCTCCACGTTGGGCCGCTACATGCATCATCGCCGTCGCAACAGGATCAGCGCCTAGCGTTAAACCACCGACCGCCTCATAATCCAAATCTTTGGTCAGCTCCAACATGACCTCACCTACCAATGGTGCCGCTTCATGATCTAAGGTCACACGGCGCAGGTCGACGTAGTAATCGGCCTCTTTGCCCGATGACAAGATGACCTTGCCGTGCACGACCGCCTTGCTCACAATCTGATTCTTTAAGGCCTCGCGTGCACTCATAGAACAGAGCCTACTATCTAGCCTTCCTGGGCTCGAAAGCGCTAACCTTTGGCGCATTATGGCTATCAAAAAAAAGGCGACAAAAAAGAAGGTTGGGAAAAAGAAGGTAGCGCGCAAAAAGCCGGTGAAGAGATCGGTATCCACAAAGCACGCCCTGAAAAAGACGATCGTGAGTCTTCGCAAAGAAGCGGCAGCCCTTGAAAAGTTTGTTGCAACCTTAGATCTTGTGGCCGAGGTACCCATCACCCGTAAAAAGGCGCCAGTAAGACGAGTGGTAAAAAAGCCTGTCAAGAAAAAAACTGTAAAGAGAGCCACTAAAAAGAGTCGTTAAAGATGTGGGTTTGGTGTCAATTGTGTGGGTTCTATGTGGGTTCATCTAAAACCTACCCACTCTTCACTTTTACCCTTTAATCTTTTCTCATGAACGCTAAGCGCCTTGAGACCTCGCGATTATTTCATCGCTTCGGCTTTGGACCACGCCCGGGAGAGTATGTCCAAGCCCTTGCAGATGGCCTTGCACCAACACGTACAAAGTTCTTAACTGTTCCAGCAGTTGATGCCGGTGCATCTGCAATCAAAGAGCCGGAGATCACCGATCTTGGTAAGCGCCCGGCTCCGAACTCCGCCGAGGTCGTGCCCTTTGCTATCGCTATGCGCTATCAAAGTGAGCAGATGGTTCTGTGGTCACTAGATCGTATGGCCTTGAGTGATCATGGATTAAGCGAGCGCATGACATGGTTCTGGCATGGACATTGGGCAACATCAATTCAAAAGTTAAATTACGCACTACCTATGTATAACCAGAACAAAACTCTTCGCACCCACTCATTGGGCAGCTTCAACGCGATGACTAAGGCGATGCTCAATGATGGTGCGCTGCAGTTCTGGTTAGATGGACAAGACAGCACACTCAAAGCACCGAATGAGAACCTCGGCCGTGAATTGATGGAGCTCTTTGTTTTAGGCGTCAATCGCTACTCCGAGGATGATGTCAAAGCAGTTGCACGAGCTCTGACTGGATACCAAGTTGATCGAAGCAGTGGCGCGGTCACAATCAACCAAAATCGTCGAGACTCCAAGCCCGTCTCTTTACTGGGCACTACCTCAACCTTTACGGGTGACTCACTAGCCGACTTTCTGATCGCTCGCGATGACTGTGCCACATTTATCGCTGAGCGGCTCTGGTATCGCTTCATCTCTAGTAATGAAACTATGCCGCAGAGCTTTGGCGCAAAGGCAGGCTTTGCCAACCGCTCCATCGCAGGCGCAGTCAGTGCGATGGCAAATGACTCGGTTATGAGCAATGAGAGCTACTCAATGGTCAAATCCCCAGTTGAATGGTTCATCTCTGCCTGCAGAGCGCTAGAGCTCACTCCCTCACAGTTAAAGACCCCAGGACAGCTCATCGGCCAGTTGGATAAGTTAGGCCAAGTACCGTTCTCACCTCCCAATGTCGGTGGCTGGCCTGCAGCAGAGGCTTGGCTCTCATCGGCAACGGCCCAGTACCGGATCGCATTTGCCACATGGCTCGTCAAGCAGAGCGCTTTGCGTGCACTCAATGAGATTCCCCCCGCATCACGTGTACTTCAAAGCACTGATTGGTTAGGGATCCCCGAGTGGAGTCCTCGCACCCAGGCCGCTCTTCGCCGCTCACTATCAAATCCACAACAGTTTGCACTACTTGCATTATGTAGCCCTGAGTTCATCGTGAGTGCATAGGAGATAACCATGGATACAGTCACTCGAAGAAAGTTTCTACAACTCACAAGTGGGGCCGTTGCAGTTGGTGCCACAGCGCCTCTACTGAGTATGAATGAGATCGCACAGGCGGCGATCGATCGACCACTGCCTGCTGGAACGCCGATCCTTGTCGTCGTTACTTTGTACGGTGGAAATGATGGATTAAATACGGTTATTCCATTCACAGATCCGATCTACTTCTCATCGAGGCCACAGATCTCATACAAGGCCGAGACATTACTTCCACTCGATGCCGAGCTCGCCCTCAACCCTGCGATGAAGGGTGTAAAGGCTCTCTGGGATCAAAAGAAGGTCGCAATTATCCGTGGCGTGGGCTATCCAGATCCCGATCGCTCACACTTCTCATCAATGGCAAAGTGGCAGACGGCCTCTCCTGCGCGACATATCAACACAGGCTGGCTTGGTCGTTGGGTTGATTCGCAGGAGGAGGATCCAATGCTGGCAATCTCACTTGGCTCTGTTCTGCCACCAATGCTGGCCGGTGCAAAGCGCAGTGGTTCAGCCCTGCCGATCGGTGGATTAGTTATTCCCAAGGGTGCACTTGCCACAGAGTGTCTTCAGTTATCAAAGCCTGCACGTAGAGATACGAAGTTGATGGCCGCTGCAGCCACTTCTATGCGCAATCTCTTCTCGGTATCGACCAATGTGCAGCCAGTATTAAAATCACCTGCACCTGTATCGCCAGATCTTCCTACAACCAATGGTGGAAACGCTGGTGGAGATAGCAACTTGGCCCAGCAGTTAGATGTCGTCGCAAAGCTCATCGCAGTCGGCTCACCTACAAAGGTTTGGTCGGTCTCCTTAGGTGGCTTTGATACCCATGCCAATGAGGCAAATGCACAGGCCGCTCTCTTAGGTGTTGTCTCTGACTCACTCTCACGCTTTATGGGCCAGTTAAAGGCGACTACTCGTAGCAATGACGTGACGATTATGGTCTATAGCGAATTCGGTCGACGTGTAGTTGGCAATGGTTCAGAGGGAACAGATCATGGAACCTCTGGACCGATGTTTCTTATCGGTAACTCGGTTAAAGGTGGTTTCTATGGGGATCAACCATCCCTTAAAAACCTCGTCAAGGGTGATCTAGCGGTAACAACTGATTTCCGTGATGTCTATGCAACGGTTCTAGAGAAAGTATTGAAATCACCCTCGGATCCGACTATTGGCAAGTGGAGTGGGCGCGTCAACTGCTTTGCTTAACTCTCCTGTTTGTAGATAATCACCTCAGCCTTGCGACGAGTTGCTAACCCCTTTGGTGGGTTTGCCTCGACAAGAGCGTTGACTTCAATACGAAGCTGTGCGACCTCGATTGCCATGTTAGCCATCGCCGACTCCAAATCAATGATCCGTTTTATCCCAGCGTGATTGATACCCTCGCCCACTAATCTCTGGACCGCACGCAGCAGTGCAATATCGCGCAGTGAGTATCGGCGATTGCGTCCCTCGGTGCGAGATGGTGAGACTAAACCTAATTTGTCATATTGACGCAAAGTCTGTGGGTGCATCCCTGATATCTGTGCAGCGACTGAGATGACATAGACGCCAGCATCATCTGCCGGTTGTGGGTTCGCTGTCTCATCAATCATGAATTTGCCTTGGCTATGAACTCTGCGCGCACATCGTGATGGGCCATCTCCTGCGCAAACTCTCTTAGTGCATCCAAGGCCTTGCCATCTACACGCTGTGGTACTTGCACTTCAACGGTGACAAGTAAGTCCCCAGTAGTAGCTCCCTTAGTTATCCCACGGCCCTTTACTCGCAACGTGCGTCCATTGGATGTCCCTGGCGCAATTCGCACTGTGACATCATCACCGCTCATCGTCGGTACCTTTATATCGGCGCCGAGTGCTGCCTCGGTGAAGGTGACTGGAAGTGTGATCGTCAGGTTCTCGCCTTTGCGTCCAAAGATCGCATGGGCCTTAACGTGAAGCATGATGAATAAATCACCTGGGCCAGCCTCTCCGGCTGCTCCCTTGCCTTTAACGCGAATCTTTGCCCCATCACTTACCCCTGCTGGTACTCGCGCGGTGATGTTTTGTGTTGCTCCACGATCGGTTGAAAGTCGTAGATCTAGATTCGTGCCAGTTATTGATTCACGGAATGTTATCGATGCCTCGGTCTGAAGATCCTGTCCTTTGCGCGGACCTCGACGGCCGCCACCAAAGAGATTTGCAAATAAATCCTGCGGATTACCGCCACCAAAGATGTCATTAAAATCTCCACCTTGCCCACCACCACTCATCGGTGAGCGAAATCCACCCCGTTCAAATAGCGCTCTCGCCTCATCGTATTCGGCGCGCTTTTTAGTATCGGACAAAATCTCATAGGCCTCAGAGATTGCTTTGAACTTCTCTTCCTTTGTCGCATCACCTTTGTTCTTATCAGGGTGTAGTTCGCGCGCTAAGGCGCGGTATCTCTTTTTAATCTCATCTGCGCCGGCCTGTTTATCTATGCCCAGAACTTTATAGAAGTCCTTCTCATAGAGATCTTTGGCGGCCATGAAAAACTACTCGCTCGCTGGATCGGTCACTGATACGCGGGCCGGACGCAGAATCCGCTCTTTGTATTTATATCCTGGTTGCAAGATCTTTGTCGCAGTTGCAACTGTGACATCGGCCGAGCTCTCATGCATGAGCGCTTCATGAATCTGTGGGTCAAATGCCGCGCCCTCAGTGCCAAATTTTTCCAGCCCAATACGTGTTGTGATCGCATTGAGTTGATCGGCCACTGCTTTAAAGCCACCCGATAGTTCGCCATGTGTCTCGGCTCTATCAACGTCATCAAGTAGTGCCAAGAGCTCGGTCAAAACAGCGGCGATCGCCATCTCGTGGGCCACTAGGCGATCGCGCTCGATACGCTTTCGATAGTTGGCGTACTCGGCTTGAAGTCGTTGTAAATCACTGGTGAGAGTGGCGACCGGATCAGCCTCTTGCAGATCCGGTGTTGGCTCTTCCACTACTACCTCTTCGGCCGAAGCAGTACTTTCTGTTGTCACTTATTCGCACTGATTTCTATACTCGAGGCTTTTGCCTCTCGATCACTCATTTAGCTGGCTCTTCATCGATTACCTCAGCATCTTCAACGCCATCTTCATGGGCTGCACCCTCAGTATCTGATGCACCGGCAGCGGCTGCGCTTGCATAGAGTGCTGCGCCCAGTGCCTGGCTGATCGTTGCGACCTTCTCGGTTGCACTCTTAATCATCTCAAAGTTAGAGCCACCTAATGCGGTCTGTAGTTCAGTAAGGGCTGCCTGAGTCTCAGTCTTCTTCTCTAGCGCCTCACCCTCGCTGAGTTTCTCCTCATTGTCTTTGATGAACTTTTCAGTTGAGTAGAGAAGAGAGTCACCCGCGTTACGGATCTCTGCCTCTTCTTTGCGCGCACGATCTTCTTCAGCGTGGGACTCGGCATCCTCCATCATGCGATTAATCTCATCCTTTGAAAGCGCCGAGCCACCAGTGATGGTCATGCTCTGCTCTTTACCAGTTCCGAGATCTTTGGCCGATACGTGCACGATTCCATTTGCATCGATATCGAATGTAACTTCAATCTGTGG
>JABMMN010000062.1 GCA_013205535.1 Candidatus Planktophila sp. | reverse complement strand
GCCGCAGCCAACTCCAGCGCCGCAGCCAACTCCAGCGCCGCAGCCAACTCCAGCGCCGCAGCCAACTCCAGCGCCGCAGCCAACTCCAGCGCCGGGTAACAGTGGCTCTTCAACTTCTAGTCCAGTCACAGAGGTCACATCTTCATATACCGAGTTAGCTGCTAGTTCGGGCACAAGGATTACATCTGGTGCATCACCCTCTAGTTATTTGGCAGCGATGGGTTTCGCGAGTACTACTGGAACTTCCTTATTTGATCATCCAAGTGGACTAGCAAGCGATGGAACCAATTTGATACTAGTTGACCGTGGCAACAATCGAATCCTGGTTTGGAAAACTGCGCCTACTAGTGCATCTGCTGCACCTGACTTTGTGCTCTGTCAACAGAACACAACTAGTGCCACAAGTGGTAATTCACTCAGTCAATGTAACTGGCCAAGTGATGCAGTTGTGACATCAACTGGAAAACTTTTAGTTGCCGATAGTGATAATAATCGAATCCTGGTTTGGTCCTCAATGCCAACAACTACGGGCGCAAGTGCAAGTTATGCAATTGATTTGGGAGCAGATGCATGGCCCTGGGGAATCTGGTCGGATGGAACACGAGTTGTGGCATCTATGGCTGGAAAAAGTAGATTATCTTTCTGGAACACTTTCCCAACAACAGGCTCTGAATCTCCTTCATTCTCAATTGACGGCAGCTCCTCCACCTGCATCGGTACCCCCCGTGGATTAGTGAGCAATGGCACGGTACTGATGACTGGGGATCACAACGGTAAGTGTGGTGAGGAAAAAGGAATTCACGTTTATACGAGCTTCCCAACATCGGCATCAACCAAACCTAATTACATGATTGTTCCAGCCGACTCCAATTACGCCTGGCCAATGGGAAGTTTCGATCGCACCACCAACAAGGCATATTTACTCTCAAGAACTTTAGAGGAATTCACAAGTTTCCCCTCAACGAAACCAGCTGGACGACAACTAGCGTCAAAAACCGATTTTGAAGGTGGCGATGGTGGCGATGTTGAGGTCATCAACGGGCACATGTATGTGACAGAGTACAACGGTAATCGTGTCTCGGTCTTCAAAGGCATTCCTTCATCTACTGCTACGCCTGATTTTTATCTAGGGTTGAGCTCAACGGTGCTCACAAATTCCGTTGAAAATACACTTGAAACTAACTATCTAATTACAAATCCTCAAGTAGCCACACTTGATGGTGCGATGGCAATTAATAGTGATTTTGATCGTGCCATCTATGTTTGGAAGAAGATCCCGGCAACCAGTGGCGCAAAGCCAGATCTGGTCTGGACCATGCAGAATCAAAATGATCCAAATCCGCTTCTTGCAATGGACTTCCAACCAGATTCATCTGATACTGGCAAACTCGGTGGTAAATCTATTTATGCAGTCGCAGGTGAAAAAACTTTTGTAGTCTGGGAGGGAATTCCTACGTCTACCACATCAGTCCCAATCTTGAATATAAAAGACTCAATTGGAAACATTACTTTTAATATGCATCTGAGAGTTGCTGTTGACGATAAATATTTTTACATTCTTGATGGAGGAGCAAAAAAGATTTATATATGGGTAGGTTTACCAACAGGTAAAACAGATAGCCCAGACTTTACTCTCACAGCAGATGCAAATCGCATTCGCTCGGATGGAAAATATCTTGTTGCCGCCAGTCTCTACAACTCACCACACATCTTGGTCTGGAGCGTCTCAACATTGCAATCCGGTGCCGAGCCAACCGGAAAAGTTGCTTACACTATGAATTTGCCGCAAGATGCAATCACATCTGGTGAGGCTCTTTATGTAGCTGATACATCATTTCATCGAGTTCTTTATTGGAGTTCTATTACCTCTGCCATGAGCGGGGGGGCTCCAGATGCATTTGTTGGAACCGGATCGAGCGCATCAGATCAACGCCCCGGTCAAAGTACGACAGAACTTCGGTGGCCAGCCTCGCTCTGGGTGGAAAATGGCTACCTATGGGTTGGGGAGAGAAAGTTTGGACATCGAATATTTCGATATAACTTGGGTTAATTGAAATCTGCGAAGCCCGAACCGCTCTCTTTGCCAGGGCCGCTAAAGAGAGTAGCCCTGGTTCAGCGTGGAGCCAGGGCTAATCACTACTGCTAGACGCTGCCGGCCACGAGCCAAGATGCGATACGTAGCATTCAAGTGCTCGGGCGGGCAAGCGAAATTTAATTACTAGGCTTTTTTGAGGAAAGTGCTGATCTTGGTGCCGCAGACTGGACAGACGCCTTTAGCGGTTCGACGACCTGCATCGCTGGTGCTAATCACGCCCTCGAAGTCATGCTTTTCTTTGCACTTCACACAGTAAGCAGTTCCTTTGTATGTCTCTGCCATCTTCTTCCTCCACTCCACGCCTGCAACCCGTAAGGGCGCTCCCAGAGGGGGCGAGCGTTGTTACATACGACGATACTCCCGGGTGGAGGTAATTACGCCCAACCTCCACTACTTATTAAGGAGTTTTTTCAACTCTTGCGGCATGGCCAGCGCGGTTTCAGCGGCCTCATAGCCATCTAGGTAGGCATTGGCGCTCTCGCTCTTGTCGAATCTGCTCAAAATCGCCTTGAAGGCCTCGCCATGATCGCTAATCTCCAGATGTATCGCCTCGTGGAAGAGAACAAAGTCAAGGGCGTAGTCCGGGGCGCCTTTGAGGCGATCTGAGATCCGGATTGTGCGATCGGCGCTCGTACACGAGCCCCAGCGCTCGCGCATCGCCCGCCAGGTGATACTCAGTGGGCGGATCGTAATCTCTGGGGCGAGCTCTCGGAGCAGCTCATCGATTCGCTGAGCAAGGGCGCTCTCACTCATGGTGCTGGCCGCCTCTTGAGCGCGGATCTTTGCCACCATCTCTGGAATCATCGCCCGCTCATCGGATTTACTCATCCTGGCAGGTATCGAGATGACGATTCGCCCGCCGGCGCGATAGGCCGAGATATTTTTCTTTCGTCGATTGGAGCGCACGACCACTATCTCGCCCTCATCTATCCCGGGCAGGGTGGCATCGCTATCTAAATCCAGGTCGAGATCACTCACCCTCTGAAGGTATCTGCCGGCAGATATTTTCCGGCAAAGCTCAACCCTGTGTTGAGAGATTAAATTTTTTTGGGGGCTTGAATCACTCAACACCTCCAAGGACTACCCACCGCCAAGGACTACCCAGCGGCAAGAGAGAAACGCTCTCCTTATCGGATAAAAAGCCTAATTGTCAAAGCCTCGCCTGGTTGATTATTCGCAGGATTGCACTTACTTTACAACCACGAACTCCTCGGATAACCGTTCTATATCAGCAAGGGGAAGGCTGATACAGGATGAGCGCCCGGGGAGTTCGCTTTTCTTGGGAAACTAGAGTGAAGATAAATCGTCGGGGATCTCAATACTCGATAGATACTTTTGCGGGCTCAAGAGATCGGCTGCCGTTGGCAAGATGCCACTCCATATCTGATCCCTCGCCTCAAGGTTACGAAGTTTTCCAATAGTGCTCCAAAATGCACTGGCCTCGCGTGCAAGTCGCGGCGAGACTTCAAGACCGAAGAGATTTGCGAAGAGCTGTTGGGTTGGAGCAGATGTAGCCCTTCCTCGACGTAACGTCTCTTGTAAGGCGGAGATGTTCGGCAAGCGATCTGCCGCTGCGAGTGTCACAACACTCTCACTCCAGCCATCGACAAGTGCGAGGACTGTCTCAAGTTTCACCAATGCATCGCGTTGGGCCGGTGTCTCTTGCGGGGTGAATATCCCCTGATTCAATGCCATCGTAAAACTCTCTGGATTTGTCGGATCGAATTCGCCACCTTGTGAAGTGGATGCATCAAATATCTCCTGGGCTTGACTGGTGATCGCATCGATATCAATATTTATGCCACGCGCATAATCTGTGATTGCAGTGCGGATATATGCGACCAACCATGGATTATGTGCGAACAGACGCGCCCCCGCACTCTCCCGCAGTGCATGAAAGATACGCACCTCATCGATAGGAATATCTAATTCACGCGCCCACTCATTAATGTTCTGTGGCACCAAGGCTGGATAAACAGGATCGACAAGGGGTAGGCCCACATCGTGGATTCCTGTTGCGCTGCCAGCTAGGCCACCGATTGACTGCCCGAGTTGAGTTGCCATAAGTGAGCCGATAAAGGAAGAAAGGAGCCCAGAGATCATGCCGATAGGTATCTGCATCCCCCCTTCGGGGCCACTCTCTGCCTCGGGAGTAGATGAGTCCTGCAAAAGCTGGGTGATTGCCTGAGTTAAGCCAACTGCCAATGGCTCAACACAGCTCTGCCATCCAGTCAGAGTCGAATCGACCCAATCGCTGCGTGAGAGCGTGAGGTTCGCGGCAACCGTTGATTGTGGAAAAAATGTCGCATCATTCAACCACAGTTGCGCGATAAGGAAGGCCTCTTCAACCTGTGCTGCATCGTTTGCACCTATTGGCGATGAACCTTGCGCGGTCACAAATTTTTTCGCAGTCTCACGAACAATACTCTTAGGAAGCGCCTCTGTTGGTGCTGCAAATCCAGGACCACTCATCCCTAACTTTGAAAACTGTTCTTGTATCTGCTGTTGCATCTGCGCCATCATCGCAGCGAAGTCAACAGAGCCATCACCGTTATTTTTTTCGGCATCGTCGGAGCTATCGGGTGTAAAACCAAATGGCGTCATGTGTTAATCCTCTCAGCCCTGTAACCAGATTTCCATTGGATTTCTTCCCGCAGGCGATAGGCTCATCACATGTCGAGTGCAGCAACGGCCCTTATTTGGTGGATCATCCCGATTATGGGGCTCATTGGGGGCCTGGGTTACGTTCTATGGATCTCGAAGTTTCAGGGCAAATATCGCTCAGAGACTCAGCGCTCGGTTGGTCAGTTCAAGCGCTTTCAGGACTCATTTCGTGCGGCACAGGCTCGCGACAACGAAAAAGATGTCATACCCGGGTCTGTAACGCCCAGGTCTGTAATGCCCGGGGCTGTCACACCCGGGGCTCTAACGCCTGATCCTGAGTCATCCAAATAAAGTACTCCAAGGAAAAGAAATGCGTTTCTCATATCTTCCCCGTTTCGTTATCGCTTTAATTACAGTTTTTTTCACGCTGGCATTGGTCGCCCCACTGCCCTTTGCAATTGTGATGCCTGGTGCCTCACAAAACATCTTCAAAAAGATCATCACCATCAAGAATCAAAAGTCATATCCAGCAAACGGGAGATTGGATTTGATGTCAATTCTGGTGACAAATCCCGATAACTGGATCGTTGGACCACAGGTTATTTACTCATGGCTACGCAGTGATCAGGCGGTATATCCACGGGCCGCTTTTTATCCACCGGGAACAACTAACAGATCTGAGAAAGAGGCTGCAAAAAAAGATATGACCAGCTCTCAAAGCAGGGCGATCCAAGCGGCGCTGACCTTCCTTAAAGACAATCCAGATTATGGCGTTGCACTTGATCAGCTCGTTGAAAAGAATATTAGCTTTGATGTCAAACGCACTGGTGGGCCAAGTGGTGGAATGGTCTTCGCAATCGGAGTCATCGAACTTTTGGGTGCTCGCGATATCCTCAAGGGCCGACACATCGCCGGGACTGGCACCATCACCATCGATGGTCGGGTAGGTCCAATAGGTGGCATCAATGAGAAGATTCGCGCCGCACAAAGAGCGGGCGCAGAGTTATTTTTAGCACCGCAGGCCAATAGCGATGAGATAACTGCCCTGCCAAAAACAATGAAGATCGTGATCGTCGCCACTTTGAAAGATGCCCTAGATGCCTTATCTCAAGGGGCCTAGCCCGGTTTCCGGAGCCACTTAGAGAGTCTGCCCTGTGTGCGCTAGCGTTGGTCTATGACTAATTCCGTGCCCCAGTTCAACCTCAAGCGTCGCCCCGGTCCACTTGCAATAACAGCCGGAGCTTTAATTGCCATCGGCATCGCACTTGTCTCCTTGAGCGGTTTTTACGCCGACTGGCTCTGGTTCAAATCCGTGGACTTCACATCTGTCTGGTCAACGGTGCTCTTGACGAAAGCCACTCTCTTTGTTGGCGCTGGATTGATTACTTCCTCCTTGATACTTCTCAACATCATCATTGCCTACAAGCGTCGCCCACTTTATGTACCTATGGCCGTTGAGGCCGATAATCTCGAGCGCTATCGCGGACAGATTGAACCGATCAAACGCTGGGTAGTCATTGGTCTGGGTCTTGCTCTCTTTTACTTTGCTGGAACATCGGGCTCCTTGTTGTGGTCGACATGGTTAGTTTTCAAAAATGCAACTCCATTTGGGGTCACCGATCCACAGTTCAATATGGATATTTCATTCTTCGCTTTTCGTCTACCTTTCTGGCAGACACTCATCGCTTGGGGAATCTCAACGCTTGTTCTTGCAATTATCGCCTCAACGATTGTTCACTACCTCTATGGCGGGATCAGGCTACAGGTACAAGAGGATCGCACTACCGTAGCCGCGCGTGTTCAACTCTCAGTTCTATTGGGTGGTGTCGTACTCCTCAAGGCGCTCGCATATTGGTTTGATCGCTACGCACTTGCCTTGAAAGAGAGCAGATTAATTACAGGACTTACTTACACCGATGTCAATGCAGTCCTTCCTGCAAAGGCAATTTTGTCAGCCATTGCGGTGGTCTGTGCATTACTATTTTTTGCAAACATCATCCGTCGCTCATGGTTGCTTCCTGCAGCCGGTACTGCGCTACTTGTTATCTCATCGGTTCTCATTGCAGGTCTCTACCCAGGTGCGATTCAGCAGTTCCAGGTAAAGCCCAGTGAGTCATCAAAAGAGGCGCCTTTTATTCAGCGCAATATCGATGCGACCCGCACTGCCTTTGGCTTAGATGCCGTCACTGTCAATGATTATCAGGCGACTATCGCCACATCTGCCGGACAACTATCCAAGGACGCTGCAACGATTGCGAATATCCGCTTGATGGATCCCAATGTTCTCTCAGCTACTTTCCGCCAACTCCAGCAGATAAAGCCTTACTACGCCTTCCCAGAGTCACTCGATTTCGATCGCTACACCATTGATGGTGTCAAGCGCGACGTTGTCGTTGCCGTGCGCGAGCTCAATATCGACGGAAACCCATCGCGTAACTGGATCAACGATCACCTTGTTTACACTCATGGATTTGGCTTTGTTGCCGCCTATGCAAATGCGCGCGATGCAGATGGGAAGCCATCCTTTGTCGTTGGTGATCTTCCTCCAACGAAGGGTCTCGGTAATTTCGAGCCACGTATCTACTTCGGTGAAAATACCCCTGATTACTCAATCATTGGTGGGGTCAAGACGGACTCACCTGTTGAGTTTGACTATCCCGATGATGCATCGGCTAATGGACAGAAGAACTACACGTACGCAGGTACGGGTGGGGTTCCAGTGGGATCACTTCTCAATAAGATTGTCTTTGCACTCAAGTATCAAGAGCAGCGCATTCTTCTCTCCTCACTCATCAACAAGGATTCGAAGATTCTCTTCGAGCGTAGCCCGCGCGAGCGCGTAGCAAAGGTCGCACCTTGGTTGACCCTTGATGGGGATCCCTATCCAGCCCTCGTTGATGGAAAGGTCTTGTGGATAATAGATGGCTATACAACAAGTGCCGGCTATCCATACTCACGCCAGACAACGTTATCGAGTGCAACATCTGATGTACTCACCGCGAACTCATCTGCGATTACCGCACAGGGAAACCAAAGCGTGAACTACATCCGTAACTCGGTCAAAGCAACTGTCGATGCATACGATGGGACGGTCACTCTCTACCAGTGGGATGAAAAAGATCCTGTTTTAGCCACATGGAGCAAGGCCTTCCCAGGCACTGTTTCGCCAAAGTCAAAAATCTCCAAAGAGCTCTTGTCCCACATTCGCTATCCAGAGGATTTGTTCCGCATTCAACGCGAAATTCTCTCTGCCTATCATGTGCAGACAGCGGCCGCCTTCTATGGTGGCCAGGATTTCTGGCGCGTGCCCCGCGATCCATCGACATTTGGCGCCAATGCTGGCGCACAACCTCCTTACTACCTGACTCTTCAGATGCCCGGAGATGCAAAGCCAGAGTTTGCTCTGACTACACCCTTTGTTCCACGTGGTGGACGTGAGAACTTATCTGCATTTGCTGCAGTGAACTCGGATCCTGGTCCTAACTACGGAAAGATCTCGGTCCTACAGTTACCTCGAAGCACAAACATCGCAGGTCCCTCACAGGTTGCATCTAACTTTGAGGCAAAACCAGAGGTTGCGAACTCTCTATCTCTACTTCGTCGAGGTGGTTCTGATGTAGTCCTGGGTAACCTACTCACGCTTCCAGTTGGTGGTGGTCTGCTATATGTACAGCCTGTCTATGTCCGTGCGACATCCAATACTGCCGCATATCCATTGCTACAAAAAGTACTTGTCTCATTCGGTGATCAGATCGGATATAACGACACATTAAAGGGTGCACTTGATCAAGTGTTCGGTGGAAACTCCGGAACAACTTCATCCACGGGAAGTACAACAACAACTACCGGAACTACTAACGACTCTCTTGCTAGCGCACTTGCAAGTGCAAAGCAGGCCCTCGCCGATGGACAGGCCGCCCTTGCAAAGGGTGACTTTGCTGCATATGGCCGAGCACAGGATCGATTAAAATCTGCGATTGCATCGGCGATAGCTGCGCAAACAAAGAAATAAGGATTTGGTCTTTACCTACTCACACACCTAAGATTGCTCCACCGACGCGGGGTGGAGCAGCTCGGTAGCTCGCTGGGCT
>JABMMN010000061.1 GCA_013205535.1 Candidatus Planktophila sp. | reverse complement strand
GTAGTGGCTAGCGCGCCTGCTTTGGGAGCAGGAGTCCGGGAGTTCGAATCTCCCCGCCCCGACCAGTTGTCTTTTATTTCATAACTTATTTAGGAGTATTTGTGAAAAGCACGGTTGAGACACTTTCTCCAACACGCGTTCGTCTTGATATCGAAGTCGAATATAGTGAGATGAGTTCACATGTAGCCGATGCTTACAAGAAGGTTGCAACCCAGGTCAATATCCCAGGGTTTCGTAAAGGTAAAGTTCCTGCTGCGATGATTGATCAGCGCATCGGTCGCGGAACGGTTTTAGATGAGGCGATCAACGCAGCGCTTCCAGATTTCTATGGCAAGGCAGCTCGTGAGCACTCGGTAGCTGTTATTGGGCGTCCTGTAGTGGATATCAAAGAGTTTGTTGATAATGAGAAACTTACATTCACTGTTGAGGTCGATGTTCGTCCAGAGGTAAAACTGCCAGATTTCTCAACAATCACGATCGAAGTCGATGATGTGGCAGTTGCAGATGCAGATGTTGATGAGCAGGTTCAATCCCTACGGACTCGTTTTGGGACATTGACTACTGTTGAGCGTGCAATTGCAAAGGGTGACTTTGCAACCCTTGATCTGGATGCCTCGATCAACGGTGAACCAGTTGAGGGTGGACAGGCAAGCGAAATCTCCTATGAAGTGGGTTCAGATCGCATGATTGATGGTCTTGACGATATTTTGATTGGAATGACTGCAGGAGAGACAAAGCAGTTCGAGACCCAATTAGTTGGTCAGGCCGAGGGTGAGAAAGGTGAGGTTAAGGCGACTGTTAAAGCAGTTAAAGAGCGTGAACTACCTTTGGTAGATGATGCCTTTGCAAAGCTAGCATCTGAGTTTGATACTTTAGATGAACTTAAGGCTGACTTTGTCGTGCGCCTTGGCCGGGTGAAGAAGATGGAGCAAGGGACTCAGGCCCGCGATCGCTTAGTTGAGAAACTTCTTGCAGATTTAGATATTCCAGTTCCAGATAATCTCGTGGAACTTGAGGTAGTAGAGCACCTTGAAGGTGAGGGCCGAAGTGAAGATGCCGATCACCGCACAGAGGTTGAGGGCCAGGTCCGTTCATCCTTAAAATCAGATTTTCTACTCGATGCAATCGTGCAGGCCGAGGATGTCCAGGTCACTGAAATTGAACTCACTGAGTATTTAGTCCGTACCTCTCAGCGATATGGGATGGCTCCACAACAGTTCGCCGAAGAGTTACAAAAAGCTGGCCAGATTTCACAATTAGTCGCAGAGGTAACACGCGCTAAGGCACTGGCTGCGATCCTTGGGCGCATCACAGTCAAGGATGTATCTGGCAATCTCATCGATCTTGAAGCGTTGCGCCCACCAGCGCCAATCTCAGATGCAGTCGAAGAGGCTTAATCCCTTCTAGGCTTTAGCCCTAAGCGAACATCACATGCTTGACAGGTCTTTTCAAGCAAATTGGGAAGCATTTTCTGCGCAACATTGTTAGCCTCACTACAGGTAATAAACATGCAACCGGAAGGAATACACGTGGATTTTCTTGACCCACAAGCTGGCCAAATCCAGTCTCGCTCATCGAGTGTTGGAATGATTGGCCTAGATGACCAGGTTTACAACCGCTTACTACGTGAGCGCATCATCTTTCTCGCCGGTGAAGTACGCGACGATATGGCCAATGCAATCTGTGCCCAGATTCTGCTTTTAGCGGCTGAGGATTCAACCAAAGATATTTATCTTTACGTCAACTCTCCTGGTGGCTCCGTTACCGCTGGTATGGCTATCTATGACACCATGCAGTACGTCAAGAACGATATTGCAACAGTTGCTATGGGTATTGCAGCATCAATGGGTCAGTTCCTGCTTACCGCAGGTGCACCTGGCAAGCGATATGCAACACCTAACGCACGTATCTTGATGCACCAACCTCTCGGAGGAATCGGTGGTACTGCAACAGATATCCGCATTCAGGCAGAGCAGATGGCGATTATTAAGCGGACTCTCTCAGAGATTAACGCCAAGCACACGGGACAAACCCTTGAGAAGATCCTTATTGACTCAGATCGTGATAACTGGTTCAACGCCCAGGATGCAAAGGCATATGGCTTTATCGATCATGTCGCCACATCTGATGGTCAAGTATTTGGAGGAAAAGCCTAATGAAACACATCCAAGAGATTACTTCTCGCTACGTTCTTCCAACTATTGAAGAAAAGACCGCTTACGGTTTTAAGCGCCTTGATCCATACACAAAGCTATTTGAAGAGCGCATTATCTTTATGGGCCAGCCAATCGATGACACCGTTGCAAACGATGTCATGGCGCAGTTATTGACACTTGAGTCCATGGATCCTGACCGTGACATCATGATTTATATCAACTCTCCTGGTGGATCATTTACTGCCCTGACTGCAATTTATGACACGATGCAGTTTGTCCGTCCAGATATCAGCACGATTTGTTTAGGCCAGGCCGCATCTGCTGCGGCTGTAATCCTGGCAGGGGGTGCCAAGGGAAAGCGCTATGCACTCGAGCACTCACGCATCTTGATTCACCAACCATCATCTGAGGGTGGTGGGCAGGCATCTGATGTTGAGATTCAAGCTAAGGAGATTGCACGTATTGCGCGTTTGCAAGAAGAGCTTCTTGCGCGCCACGTTGTTAAATCAGCGGCTGAGATTGAAAAAGATATCGAGCGCGACAAAATCCTGACCGCTGCGGAGGCAGTGGAGTACGGAATCATCGATCAGGTGTTGGCCTCTCGAAAGGCCAAGCCAGTTAAGTAACTTTCCTGTAATTATTCTCTCGGCGAACAGGTATGAGGCTATAAAGCCCGATATTGAAAGCGAGAAGAATCTATTATTTATGCATGACAAGAATCGGTGAGACTAGCGACCTGCTCAAGTGTTCCTTCTGCGGTAAAACTCAGAAGCAGGTAAAAAAACTCATTGCCGGTCCTGGCGTTTATATCTGTGATGAGTGCATCGAACTCTGTAATGAGATCATCGTCGAAGAGCTCTCTGAGGCAACATCCCTTGGTCTAGCCGAACTTCCAAAGCCACACGAGATCTTTGATTTTCTTCATCAGTATGTAATCGGTCAAGATCGGGCAAAGAAGTCTCTATCGGTCGCCGTCTACAACCACTACAAACGCGTCCAGGGTGGCCATCGCGAGGACACCATCGAACTAGCAAAATCAAATATCTTGTTACTTGGTCCAACTGGTTGCGGAAAGACTCTTATGGCCCAGACGTTGGCGCGCATGCTTAACGTCCCATTTGCCATCGCAGATGCAACGGCGCTGACTGAGGCTGGCTACGTTGGCGAGGACGTTGAAAACATTTTGCTCAAACTCCTTCAGGCCGCCGATTACGATGTTAAGAAAGCTGAAACAGGCATCATCTATATCGATGAGATCGATAAAGTTGCCCGCAAGTCTGAGAATCCATCGATCACTCGAGATGTATCGGGTGAGGGTGTTCAGCAGGCCTTACTCAAGATTCTCGAGGGAACTGTCGCATCGGTCCCACCTCAAGGTGGGCGCAAACATCCGCATCAAGAGTTCATTCAGATTGATACGACAAACGTCCTGTTCATCGTTGGTGGTGCATTTGCCGGTCTTGAAAAGATAATTGAATCTCGCAGTGGCAAGGCAGGTGTTGGATTTAACGCAACTCTCCAAGATGCATCTGAGAAGAACCGTAAGGATGTCTTTGCCGATGTGATGCCAGAGGATCTCTTGAAGTTCGGGATGATCCCAGAGTTTATCGGCCGACTTCCTGTTCTAACAAGTGTTGAGAATTTGGATAAGACGGCGTTAATGCAGATTCTTACTGAGCCAAAGAACGCCCTTGTTAAGCAGTATCAGCGCCTCTTTAACTTAGATAACGTAGAGCTTGAATTTTCAGTGGAGGCTCTTGATGCGATAGCTGATCTTGCCCTGCTGCGTGGCACAGGTGCCCGCGGACTACGTGCGATTATGGAGTCCGTACTTCTTACAGTGATGTATGACGTGCCCAGCCGTAGCGATATCGCAAAGGTCTTAGTTACCAAAGACTGCATCAAAACTGGCGCACAACCTGAGTTCATCCTGCACACCGGAGATATTCCAAAGCGCGCAAGGGGCCAAAAGAGTCAAGAGGAGAAGAGCGCGTAATCTAGACTGCTCCTTATGTCCGGCGAACTAGCTTCCAGCTTCACACCAGCTGATATCGAGGCACCTCTCTATGAAAAATGGGTGAGTGCTGGATATTTCAAAGCCGACTCAACCTCTACGAAGCCGCCATTTACCATCGTCATACCTCCGCCCAATGTGACCGGCTCATTGCACATTGGTCACGCCCTCGATCACACTTTGCAGGATGCCCTCGTGCGGATGAAGCGGATGAAGGGCTTTGAGGCGTTGTGGCTACCCGGTATGGACCATGCGGGAATAGCGACACAGAATGTCGTTGAAAAACAGTTGGCAACCCAGGGGCTTACGCGCCATGATCTAGGTCGCGAAGAATTTATCAAAAAAGTCTGGGAGTGGAAATCTGAATCCGGTGGTGCGATCTTGGATCAGATGCGTCGCTTGGGAGATAGCGTGGATTGGTCGCGAGAGGCCTTCACGATGGATGCAGGTCTTTCGACTGCGGTATTGACTATCTTCAAGAAACTTTACGACCAAGGTTTGATTTATCGTGCCGAGCGCATTATCAACTGGTGCCCACGATGCCTCACAGCGCTCTCAGATATTGAGGTGGATCATCAAGATGACTCTGGTGAGTTCGTGCAGGTGCGCTATGGCGAGGGTGACATCCAGATAACCGTTGCAACAACACGTGCCGAGACGATGCTTGGCGATGGCGCAGTTGCAGTCCACCCAGATGATGCGCGATACAAACACTTGGTTGGCAAGCAGGTGTTGTTACCGCTTGCCAATCGTTATATTCCAATTATCGCCGATGAGTTGGTTGAGATGGATTTTGGAACGGGCGCGGTCAAAGTAACGGCGGCCCATGATCCCAATGACTTTGAGATGGCTATGCGCCATAACGTGCCATTTGTTGTCATCATGAACGAGCATGGCGTCATGGCTGGCTCAGGTACCCGCTTTGATGGTATGGATCGATTTGATGCACGTAGGGCTGTTGTTGAGGCCCTGCGCGCCGAGGGTCGCATTATGGACGAGAAGCGTCCATATATTCACGCCGTTGGTCACTGCTCTCGTTGCGATATCACTGTTGAGCCACGCCTATCAAAACAGTGGTTCGTCAAGGTTGCACCTCTTGCCAAGGCGGCAGGAGATGCAGTGCGTGATGGTCGTGTGAAGATCGAGCCACAAGAGCTAGCACCACGATACTTTGATTGGATCGACAACATGCACGACTGGTGCATCTCACGCCAACTCTGGTGGGGACACCGCATTCCTGTTTGGTATGGCCCCAATGATGAAGTCATAGTGATTGGTCCAGGGGATACCCCACCCGATGGTTACACCCAGGATCCAGATGTCTTAGATACGTGGTTCTCATCTGCGCTCTGGCCATTCTCGACTCTTGGCTGGCCGGTGCAATCTGATGACTTGAGGAAGTTTTACCCGACATCGGTATTAGTGACTGGCTATGACATCTTGTTCTTCTGGGTTGCACGCATGATGATGTTTGGCCTATTTGCGATGGATGGTGCGCAGCCCTTCCATACCATCGCACTGCATGGCTTAGTGCGCGACCAGTTCGGCAAAAAGATGTCAAAGTCAAAGGGCAACACCATTGATCCAATTGAGTTCATGGATAAGTACGGTGCAGATGCACTGCGCTTTACTCTGGCACGTGGTGCCAATCCAGGAAAAGATCAAGCCTTGGCTGAGGACTGGGTGGGTGGATCTCGTAACTTCGCCACGAAGCTCTGGAATGCGACTCGGTTTGCGATGATGAATGGTGCGACGACACATGGTGATCTACCTGCAATTGACTCACTCAATGCGATTGATAAGTGGATCCTCAGTCGTTTATCAGAGGTCGTATCTGAGGTTGATTTATTGCTAGAGGAGTATGAGTTTGCACGTGCCTGCGAGCTGATGTACCACTTTGCATGGGATGACTTATGCGATTGGTACTTAGAGCTTTCTAAGGAGAGTTTTGCCTCTGGGCAATCACCTCATACGCAGCGGGTTCTGGGCTATGTATTGGATCAATTATTTCGATTAATGCACCCGATCATGCCATTTATTACCGAATCGATGTGGTGCGCGCTAACGGGGCAGGAGTCCCTAGTGATTGCCAACTGGCCTAAGGCTGAAAGTATGCACGTGGATAAAAAAGCAGAAAAAATAGTCGTTGAGCTCCAAGAGATAATCACTGATGTCCGTAGATTCCGTAATGAGCAAGGCATCAAAACATCTCAAAGAATCCCAGCACGCTTCATCGCACCCGCATATATCAATGAATATGCCAGTGCGATGGCATTTGTTTTGCGCCTCGATCTGGCAGAGATCACGCCAAGTGCACACTGTGAAGTGGGTGCGGTGAAAGTCGAATTTGATCTCACAAGTGCAATCGATATTGGCGCAGAGCGTGCTCGCTTGGAGAAGGATCTTGCCACTGCCCACAAAGATAAGCAGACAGCCGAGGTAAAGTTAGATAACCAGGGCTTTATGGCCAAGGCACCTGAAAGCGTTCTGACTGAAATCCGTGAGCGCTTGGCAAAGACAACGGCAGATATCGAGCGAATTAGTTCGCAGTTATCGAATCTCAATTAGTTATGAATATCTCCCCAGATGATCAAGCACGTGTAGATGCGATTGAACAGGCCCTGCTTGCTCGTTGGCCTGAGACTCGCATCGCTCCATCTACCGAGCGCATCGCGGCTCTAGTTGATATTTTAGGTTCACCTCAACTGACCTATCCCACGATTCACATCGGTGGCACGAATGGTAAGACGACCACGTCACGCATGATCGACTCACTTCTATATGCACATGGTCTTCGCACTGGTCGATTCACAAGCCCGCATCTTGAGACCTACCGCGAGCGTATTGCAATCAACGGCGAACCCATCGATCCGAAAGCTTTGATTTTTGCATATAACGATATTGCTGCCTACTTAGAGTTGATGGATTCAAAATTCGAACATCCAATATCCTTCTTTGAAGCCGTTACAGCATTGGGCTTTGTCGCTTTTGCCGAGCACCCAGTAGATGTTGGTGTGATTGAGGTTGGTATGGGTGGGCAATGGGATGCGACAAATGTCATTGACGCACAAGTATCTCTCATTATGCCCATCGGCTTTGATCATATGGAGTATCTAGGCAACACCCTCCAAGAGATCGCCGCGACAAAGGCGGGCATTATCAAAGAGGAGGGCTTCATAGTGCTGGCACAACAGGAGCCCGAGGCTGCCAAAGAGTTGATTAGTAAGGCGGCGCAAGTGGGTGCGCAAGTTGCTCGTGAGGGTATTGAATTTTCGCTCCTATCACGGGCGATTGCCGTTGGAGGACAGCTCATAACAATCACCGGTCTTAATCAAAGCTATGGGGATATTTTCCTGCCCTTACACGGCAAGCATCAGGCTGCAAATGCAGCCAGCGCTCTTGTCGCGGTAGAGGCCTTCTTTGGCGATCAACCGTTGGATATAGAGGCTGTGCGCTCTGGTTTTGCAGCCGTTACCTCTCCAGGGCGCTGCGAGGTCGTTCATCGAGAGCCCACAATCATCCTAGATGCCGCGCATAATCCGCATGGTGCCAAGGCCTTGGCCCAAACCTTGGCCAACGAGTTCAACTTTGATGAAATCATCGCAGTCGTGGGTATTTTTGCAGATAAGGATGCCTCTGGAATTCTGAAAGAACTCGAACCTATCATCGATCAGATTATCCTGACGCAAAGTTCATCTACACGAGCAATGGCTTCAGGTGATCTTGCGCAATTAGCCCGCAAAATATTTGGTGCTGATCGAGTCCTTGAGCTAAGTGAGCTAGAAATCGCCCTTGATCGCGCCGTCATAGATGCTACTCGACCTCTGCGTGAGGATACAGTTGGCATCATCGTGACAGGATCGGTTATCACGGTTGGTCAAGCCCGCAGCTATCTACGAAAGAAGTTCACGAAATGAGAGTCCTCGGTGCCGCAGTGCTGGTCATGCAGTCGCTGACTTTGAGCTTTGCAATCTTGCTCGCGATCAAGGATCAATCAACTGTTGGAATCATCTACGGCTCCATTATCGCCCTTTTATTATTCTTGAGTGCTGGTCTACTCAAGCGCCGATCAGGTTTCTACATCGGCTCGATACTGCAGATATTTGCAATCGCCTTTGGCTTTTTTGTCCCATCCTTTTTCATCATGGGGGGGATCTTTGCTGGGCTGTGGGCTGCAGCGATTATTGTGGGGCGAAAGGGTGAGGCCGCTCGCGCTGCTCATCTGGCTTCCCAGGCCGAAAAGGGCTAATACACTAGGAGTGTGAGTAACGAGAAAACCCTTGTCCTAATCAAGCCAGATGGCGTACGCCGTGGTTTAGTGGGCGAGGTCATCTCCCGTATTGAAAGTAAGGGCTATCTCATCGAGCAATCACGGATGTTCACCGCTGATCGCGCCTTGCTGGAAGATCATTACGCCGAACATAAAGACAAGCCATTTTATGAGCCACTCGTTGAGTTCATGATGTCAGGTCCAATCGTGGCCATCGTGGCATCTGGAAACCGCGTCATTGAGGGCTTTCGCTCGTTAGCCGGCGCTACCGATCCAACCCTTGCAGCACCTGGCACAATTCGGGGAGACTTAGCCCGCGATCAAGGCACCAAAGTTGTCCAAAATATCGTGCATGGTTCGGATTCCTCCGAATCTGCTGTACGCGAGATTGCAATTTTCTTCCCTAAATAATCAAGGAGCACACAAGTATGAGCGCACAGAGCAGAATGTCATTCATTGGCCGTGACATGGCCGTGGATCTTGGAACGGCAAATACCCTGGTTTATGTGCGTGGGCGAGGCATTGTCTTGAATGAGCCATCTGTTGTTGCCGTCAATCAGGACACTGGTGGAATTTTAGCAGTGGGTCTAGAGGCCAAGAAGATGATTGGTCGAACTCCTGGAAATATCGTTGCTATCCGTCCACTTAAAGATGGTGTGATTGCAGACTTTGAAACAACTGAGCGTATGTTGCGCTACTTCATCCAAAAAGTTCACCGTCGTCGTTACTTGGCCAAGCCTCGTATCGTGGTTTGTGTCCCATCAGGTATCACAGGTGTTGAACAACGTGCCGTAAAAGATGCTGCATATGCAGCTGGTGCTCGTAAGGTCTACATCATTGAAGAGCCTATGGCAGCTGCTATCGGTGCTGGACTTCCTATCCACGAACCGACCGGCAACATGGTTGTAGATATCGGTGGTGGCACAACAGAGGTGGCGGTGATCTCTCTCGGTGGAATCGTCTGCTCGCTATCAATTCGCGTTGGCGGAGACGAGCTCGATCAATCGATTATTAACTGGGTTAAGCGTGAATTCTCACTTCTTTTGGGTGAGCGCACCGCAGAGGAGATCAAAATGGCCATCGGTTCGGCCTATCCATTAGCTGGTGAGAACGATGCAGAGATACGTGGCCGTGACTTAGCAACGGGTCTTCCAAAGACAATAGTCGTCTCTGCAGCAGAGATTCGAAAGGCGATCGAAGAGCCAGTTAATGCCATCATCAATGCCGTCAAGAGCACTCTCGATAAGACTCCTCCAGAGCTTGCATCCGATCTTATGGATCGCGGAATCGTATTGACTGGTGGTGGCGCCCTGCTCAAAGGCCTTGATGAGCGTTTGCGTAAAGAGACAGGAATGCCGATCCATGTCGCCGAGCGTCCACTGGATGCAGTTGTTGAGGGCTCTGGTAAGTGCATCGAAGAGTTTGAGGCCCTGGAGAAGGTCTTAATCTCTGAACCACGTCGATAGGGCGCAGACCAGATGCGTCGGAGCGCTCAGGGCCGTGGTCGTCTGCTCATAATTATCCTGATTGTTACCGCACTCTTTCTGATCACCCTAGACCTTCGTGGAGTTGGTGTGCTCGAGGGCGCTCGTCAAGCAAGCCAGACGATACTCTCGCCTTTTCAACGTGCAGGAACCGTTGTATTGAGTCCGATAAAAAATCTAATCTCAGATATCACCCGATTAGGACGTACCCGAAGTCAAATCGAAAAACTACGAGCCGATAATGCAAAACTCAAAGCTGAGTTACTCAATCGTAAAGATGCTGATGCACAATTAGATCAATTAAAGAGCGTTTTGGATCTGGCAGGTACCGCTGGATTCAAGGTGATAAATGCCAGAGTCATCAGCCAAGGATCAAGTCAATCATTTTCCCAAACAATCACCGTCGACATCGGATCAAATGCTGGAATCAAAAAGAACATGACAGTCCTTTCAAAGTTTGGAATCGCCGGAGTTGTCAAAGACGTCTATTCAAACTCTGCGCTTATATCACTAGCGACAGATCCATCCTTTCGGATAGGTGTGCGGATAGCGGGCAGTCAGCAAATTGGTATTTTATCTGGACGTGGCAACCGCTCGGCCAACCTGCAGTTGATCGATAACTTAACAACGGTACAGGTAGGGGACATTCTGCTCTCACGCGGCAGTATCTCTAATCGCCCATTCGTACCCGGCGTCCCTGTGGGATACATAACGGCTGTAGATAACTCGGCAGGTGCTATTGCACAGAGTGCAACGGTCTATCTCTACACTGATTTCTCAGCGTTGAGTGTAGTTGCCGTGGTCCTTGGCGCACCTGCGAATAATCCAGGAGATGTACTTGTTCCACTTAAGCCACAACCAACTCCGATTCCCACGGTAACGATCTATGTCACACCTTCGCCAACTCCCACGAACTAATCCCAGATGATCAGACGCCAAATATCCACAGCACTGCCGATCTACATAGGGGTTTTTATATTCCAAGAGGCCGTCGTCAATCAATTTCATCTTCCTGGTGGTGGTTTCTCCTTGATTCTTATCTTCTCCCTCATTTGGGCGATATTGAGTTCGCCTGAGTTAGCAGCCTTGGGCGGTTTTATTGCTGGCTTGTTGATGGATCTCTCCCAGAGCTCAAGTGGACCAATCGGACAGTGGACTCTTTTGATGATTGCTGCATGTTGTGCAGTTTCATATCTTGGCTCTGGTAGCGAAAGTCTCTCGGGTAACCCTTTGGGCTTCACTTTCCTGACAACGAGCGCGATTTTCTTGGTGGAAATCGCCTACCTAACTACCGGTGCTTTGTTGGGAGTTACAGTCGGGGGCTTTACGCAGACTCTGATTACTCTCATCGGAATCACGATCTGGAGTCTGCTTGTGACCCCTCTTGTCCTACCGATCTTTTCCCGCTTACATGCATTTACTTTTAATACTCGGTCGATGCTATGAATCAACGCTCGCGTCTGAATTTACTTGTCGTGCAGGTTCTGATCATCTCACTCATGCTTGCTCTACTTGGTCGGCTTTTCTATCTGCAAATAGCAGCAGGTCCAAAGTATCGTGATGCAGCATTGAGTATCCAAAGTCGCGATGTCGTATCACCAGCGACACGGGGATTGATCGTTGATTCATCTGGTGTGCCCTTGGCCCTTAACAAAGTTGGACTTGCCATCACGATTGATCGAATCGCAATCGATAGCCAGCCTGATAAGGGTGTCGAGGTGATGCAGCGATTAAGCAAGTTGTTGAAACTGCAGTATGCCGACGTTTTTCGCAATACTCGATTATGTGGAGAACTACCCCAAGGCCAGAGGGCTGGCTGTTGGACAGGTTCGCGCTATCAGCCGATTCCAATCACTAAAGAGGCCGATCCAGATATCGCGCTGCAAATCGTAGAACGCTCAGATCAGTTTCCAGGAGTCGATGCACAACCAATCGCGATACGTAGCTATCCAGGAGTTCTTGGTGTGAACGGTGCTCACGTTCTGGGATATGTCGGTCCTTTGACCCAAGGGGATTTGAGCAATACCTCTGGAAAAAAGTATTTTCGCAGCGAATCCATCGGTAAATCAGGGCTAGAGATCATGTACGACTCTTACTTAC
Source organism: Candidatus Planktophila sp. (assembly GCA_013205535.1). Taxonomy (GTDB): domain Bacteria; phylum Actinomycetota; class Actinomycetes; order Nanopelagicales; family Nanopelagicaceae; genus Planktophila. Next base: position 5,903 of record JABMMN010000061.1, on the reverse strand, counting down.
GTGGAATCCCTGGGATACGCACCTTGATTGTCGATCGTAAAGAGGCGATAACCTCACAAGCACAAAATACATCCCCAATCCCTGGAGATCATTTGGTCACATCACTCGATGTGCGCCTGCAGGCGGCCACTGAAGTTGCACTGGCCGATGCAGTCAGACGTGGGCGGGCAAATGGGTACACATCTGATTCAGGGGCCGCTGTCGTGATGGATATTAGGAATGGCCAAATTTTAGCGATCGCTTCATACCCGACGTATGATCCCAATATATTTGAGAAAGGTCTTACGGTTGAGCAGGCCTCAGATCTCTTCAGCGAGAAAAAAGCAGTTCCTGCCCTATCGCGTGCATTGCAAGGTTTATTTGCCCCTGCATCGACATTCAAATCGGTATCGGTAATTGCAGCTGCCGACGCTGGCTACAACTTGAATGCCTCTTATAACTGCCCGTCTGAGGTACAGGTAGGAACTCGTGCATTTCAGAACTTCGAGAGCAAATCTGCTGGCACTATGAGTCTGAAGAAGGCCCTTGCTATCTCCTGTGACACGATCTGGTATCGCATCGCATTTGATGAGTGGCTAAGGGATGGGGGACTGCGCCCAAAGGCAGATCCAAATGACTATTTCTTCAAAGCGGCTCAGAGCTTTAATATCACTCAGAGAGTAGGCATTGACCTTCCATCTGAGTCATCCTCGCGCCTTGCAGATCGTTCTTTTAAGAAGAGTTGGTATCAACAGAACAAGGATTTCTACTGCAACTACAAAGATCGTACGACGAAGGCGCAGCAGACACCGTTCTTGATTCTGCTCGCAAAGGAGAACTGCGTTGATGGAGACAAGATCCGCGCCGGAGATGCAGTCAACTTCTCGATTGGTCAGGGCGAGACGGTTGTGACACCCCTCAAATTAGCTCAGATGTATGCTGCAATTGGTAATGGCGGAACTATCTGGCAGATGATGGTGGGTAAGGCCATCGTAAAGACCGATGGAACGGTTCTTAAAACGATGGTTCCACAAAAACTAGGGAGTTTGAAAGCATCCAAGTCCACGCTGGATTTTCTGCAGCAAGCCCTACGTGAAGTGGTCGTTTCCGGCACAGGTGCTGGAGTGTTCGCAGGATTTCCTCTTGAGGTGAGTGGCAAGACAGGGACCGCTCAGGTCTTCGGTCGTAACTTGAATGGCTCACTCAAAGATGACACCTCATGGTTCGCATCTTTTGCACCGACAAAAAAACCACGCTACGCCGTTGTGATGATGGTGAGTCAAGGAGGCTTTGGAGCATCAACATCGGGTGTTGGAGTGCGAAAAATCTATGAGAGCCTTTTTGGTGTGCAGGGAAACAAAGTCATTCCAGGAGCGGCTTTATTTCTGGATGGAAAACCACCGAAGGTGCTTCCCAAGATTTCTCCTGCGACTAAGCCTAAGGTTGTCCCATGAGTCAGATTTATGCGCGATCGCAACTCTATCGGCGTAAGCGCCCATCGATCTTTGAGGGATTTGATGCAGTGCTTACGGCCGCGCTCGCCTTATTACTCATCATTGGAACATTGTTGGTCTATGCAGCGACCAGGGATTGGTATGCGCGCAACGGTTTAGATCCACAGTATTACCTCAAGCGCCACGTGATAAATATCGCCATCGGTATCGCGCTCGCATATGGAACAACGGTCATTGACTATCGTCTACTACGGGCCTACACCCCGATTTTTTGGGGCTTAGCCGTTCTTGGCTTGATAATCGTTATGATCCCGGGTTTGGGTAGTTCAGTCAACGGCGCACGCGCCTGGATATCACTACCTGGAGGATTTCAGATTCAGCCCGCCGAGCTAGCTAAGATCGCAATCATCATCGGGATGTCTATGCTGCTCTCGGAGCGTTCACACGATAGCAATCAACCCTCATCACGTGATGTTTTCCAAGCTCTCATTATTGCCGGTATCCCAGTCCTGCTCATCATTGTCCAACCCGATATGGGAACTGCATTTATTATCAGCGCCTCAGTCATCACGATTGTTGCTGTATCGGGTGCACCATCGCGCTGGGTTGTTGGGCTACTCGTGCTTGCTATCTTGATGGCAACGGTAGCAACACAAACCGGGGTGATTAGTGAGTACCAACTCAAGCGCTTACAAACATTTGTTGATCCAACGGCAGATACACAAGGTGCCGGTTATCAACTTCGCCAAGCGCGGATTACCGTGGGTTCAGGTGGATTACTCGGAACTGGATTATTCAACGGTCCACAAACCAATGGTCGCTTCGTGCCAGAGCAGCAGACTGACTTTATCTTCACCGTTGCAGGTGAGGAGTTAGGATTTTTAGGAAGCGGAGTTATCATCTTTCTCTATCTTTTGATATTGATGCGGGCATTTGCAATCGCTAGGCGCACTAGTGATCCATTCGGACGGTTGGTCGTTACGGGTGTTATTGCATGGTTTGCTTTTCAAATATTTGAAAATATTGGAATGACGCTAGGGCTCATGCCAATGACGGGGGTTCCGCTGCCCTTTATCTCCTATGGTGGCTCTTCAATGTTTGCCACCTTGATCGGCTTTGGACTCCTACAGAACGTGCACGCCCGCTCTCGAGGCTAAAAGGGCCCTAAGTAGGTTATTCGCCCCCTATCTGCCATACTTGGGGGAGTAGCTCAGCGCGGCTCGCGAAACCTTCGCGATAAAAGCCCAGCGCGGACAGCTCTTAGAAAAAACCTAAACGGGATTTTTTTACAACAGAGAAGCGTTTTTAATAAGCGCATAGAGGATTTGGTGCAATGGCTATTGGGCCTAAAACACCGCGCAAGCGTGCGGTCAAGAAGGTATCTGCTAAGGCGGATGCGAGCGTTACCGAGGTAACGAGTGAAGAAGTAAAGAAACCTGTTCGCAAAAAAGCGGCAGCGATTCCAGTTCCGGTCTTCCAAGCAGCACCGGACAAACCCGTTGCAAAGACGGTACGCAAAAAAGCTGCGCCAGCCCCCGTAGTTGAGCCAGCAGTTGCTGGCGATGCTCCCGAGGATGCCGAGGATCGTGCGGGACGAAATCGCCGCCGCCGTCGTGGTGGACGTGGACGTCGCAAACCTGGTGCCGATGGCGCCGGAACTAATGATGAGACAGGTACAGACTCAACTGATGAGTCGGCCGAAGGTTCTACCCACCGCCGTCGCCGTCGCCGAGTGGCAGGTAGCGAGGGAGTAACCCCTGGGGAGAGCGTTGAGGAAGATGGCGTAATAACCGTTGTCAAGGTGAGAGAAGTTCGTGAGCGCCCAGTGCGCCCATCGCGCGGGGATCGTGCAGATAGAACTGAGCGCCGTGGCACTCGACGTGATCGCACAGATCGCGGCGGACGCAGTGAATATCGTGAGCCATATCGTAAGCGCGGAACGGTGATCACAGATGGTGAGTTCCTAGCCCGTCGTGAGAACGTTGATCGCGAGATGCTTGTCCGTCAGATCGCCGATCGCACACAGATCGCAGTCATTGAAGATGGCATCATGGTTGAGCACTATGTCAACCGAAATAGCAGCGTCTCCTATGTCGGTAACGTCTATCTGGGCCGTGTTCAAAACGTGCTTCCATCGATGGAGGCGGCATTCGTGGATATTGGCAAGGGCCGTAACGCTGTTTTGTATGCCGGTGAAGTCAATTGGGATGCTGCAGGAATTTCAGAGTCGCAGCCACGCAAGATTGAGACCGTGTTGAAGAGTGGTCAAAGTGTTTTAGTTCAAGTAACCAAGGATCCGATAGGACAAAAAGGCGCTCGCCTTACAAGTCAGATCTCTCTTCCAGGACGCTACGTTGTTTATGTTCCTGGCGGTGGAATGTCGGGTATTTCAAAGCGACTTCCAGAGTCAGAGCGAACACGCCTGAAGGCAATTCTTAAGAACCTAATCCCGGAAGAGGCTGGTGTAATTGTTCGTACCGCTGCAGAGGGAGTGAGCGAAGAGGATCTCACTAGTGATGTGGCACGTCTTAAAGCACAGTGGGAAGATATTTATGCCAAGAGTCAGAACTCCAACTTTCACCCTCCAGCGGTCCTTTACCAAGAGCCTGACCTTGCTGTGCGCGTGATACGAGATATCTTCAATGAAGATTTCCGCAAGTTAACAGTGCAGGGTTCGAGTGCATGGGATGAAGTGACAAGTTATCTTGGCTTTATAGCACCAGAGCTGACAACCAAGATTGAGAAATACACAGGCAAAGGCGATTTATTCGCAGATTTTCGTGTTGAAGAGCAGTTAGCCAAAGCATTCGACCGCAAGGTCTATCTCCCATCAGGTGGCTCTCTTGTGATCGATCGTACTGAGGCGATGATCGTCATCGATGTCAATACCGGAAAGTTCATTGGCAAGGGTGGAAATCTCGAAGAGACGGTCACAAAAAACAACCTTGAGGCGGCCGAGGAGATTGCAAGACAACTACGACTTCGCGACTTAGGTGGAATCGTTGTAATTGATTTCATTGACATGATTCTTGAATCCAACCGTGAGATGGTGCTGCGTCGATTAGTCGAATCTCTTGGCCGTGATCGCACCAAACATCAGGTCGCAGAGGTCACCTCTCTTGGTCTTGTGCAGATGACCCGAAAGCGTGTTGGACAAGGACTCATTGAGGCCTTCTCGACTACATGTGATACCTGTAGTGGACGTGGAATTCACATTCATATGGAGCCAGTCAAGATGAAGGCTCCGATGCCTCAACTCGATGTTCCATCATCTCAACATGAAGATGCTGATGAGAAAGATGCCACCGAGCACGAGTTCCATGAATCACTCAATGCCGACACAGCACCTGTTACGCCTCAAGCAAAGACGGGTGGACGCAAACGCCGCCGCGCCTCTTCATCGGGCATTATCACTGCATGATCTCAGCCTTGATTTGAGCCTGAGCGCTCTAGCAGGTAGCCTTTACCCTTCATCGACTACAAGATCCGGAGTACCACAGCGTGGCAAATATCAAGTCTCAGATTAAGCGCATCAAGACAAATGAGAAGGCACGCCTTCGCAACAAGTCTGTGAGCTCATCTATCAAGACCGCTGTCCGTAAGTTCCGGGATGCAGTATCTGCCGGAGATGCAGCCGTGATTTCAGCTGAACTTCGTACCGCCTCACAGGCACTCGATGTTGCAGTTCAAAAGGGTGTCCTTCACAGGAACTCGGCGGCCAATAAGAAGTCATCAATGGCTAAGGCTGCCTCCAAAGCCAGCGCACGTTAACTCTCTTCTCTTCCTAAAGCGAGGCTAGGTTCATGCCTGCAATCTCACTTGCAAAGGCGCCCCAACCTGCATCAACTGATCCCGCCCAGATCCGTAACTTTTGCATCATCGCTCATATCGATCATGGTAAATCAACTCTTGCCGATCGGATGTTGGGCATCACCGAGGTCGTAGATCCGCGCAATATGCGTGCACAGTACTTGGATCGTATGGACATTGAGCGCGAGCGTGGAATCACTATCAAGTCGCAGGCTGTTCGCCTTCCATGGCGTAGTGGCATTGATGGCAATGAATACATTTTGAATATGATCGATACACCTGGACACGTAGATTTCACATACGAGGTCTCGCGCTCGCTGGCTGCCTGCGAGGGTGCGGTTCTACTCGTGGATTGCGCACAGGGTATCGAGGCTCAGACGCTGGCAAATCTCTATTTGGCAATGGAAAACAATCTCACCATCATCCCAGTCCTTAACAAGATCGATCTACCGAACGCTCAGCCGGAGAAGTTTGCTGCAGAGTTAGCAAAACTCATTGGTTGCCAGCCAGAAGATTGCCTGCGTGTTTCTGGCAAGACGGGTGATGGGGTAAAAGAGTTACTCGATGAGATCATCAAGCAGATCCCACCGCCTCAAGGTGATGCCAATGCACCAGCTCGCGCATTGATCTTTGACTCGGTCTATGACAGCTATCGCGGCG
>JABMMN010000060.1 GCA_013205535.1 Candidatus Planktophila sp. | reverse complement strand
CCCGTTTTGCGTCCTGGGGGCGCCTCCCGTAGATTTGGCGTTAGCACTCTCGGGGTGCGAGTGATAAAGCCCCCACTGAAATCAAAGGAAAGTGAGCACAACTCATGGCAAAGCAGATTGCCTTTAATGAAGAAGCACGTCGCGGATTAGAGCGCGGCATGAATATCTTGGCCGATGCGGTCAAGGTGACCCTTGGACCTCGCGGACGCAACGTCGTTCTTGAGAAGAAATGGGGCGCCCCAACGATTACAAATGATGGCGTCTCAATCGCAAAAGAGATCGACCTGGATGATCCATATGAAAAAATCGGTGCAGAGCTCGTCAAAGAGGTCGCCAAGAAGACCGATGATGTCGCAGGTGATGGAACAACCACTGCAACGGTATTGGCTCAAGCACTTGTGCGCGAAGGACTTCGTAACGTCGCTGCAGGATCAAATCCGATGGCGCTCAAGCGTGGGATCGAAAAGGCTGTCGAGCAGATCGTCGCCGAGCTTTTATCGATGGCAAAGAGCGTAGATTCAAAGGAGCAGATCGCTGCGACTGCATCGATCTCTGCAGCCGATGCAACCATTGGCGAGATGATCGCCGAGGCGATGGACAAGGTCGGTAAGGAGGGTGTCATCACCGTCGAAGAGTCAAATACTTTTGGTCTTGAGTTAGAGCTCACCGAGGGAATGCGCTTTGATAAGGGCTACATCTCTCCATACTTTGTGACCGATCAAGATCGCATGGAGGTCGTCCTAGAGGATACCTATGTATTGATCGCAAACTCAAAGATTACGAATATAAAGGATTTAGTACCAGTACTTGAGAAGGTTATGCAATCAGGCAAGCCACTTGCGATCATCGCCGAAGATGTCGAGGGTGAGGCACTTGCAACATTGGTAGTCAACAAGATTCGTGGCACATTCCGTTCAGCTGCCGTCAAGGCGCCAGGATTCGGTGATCGTCGTAAGGCGATGCTCCAGGATATTGCGATCCTTACTGGTGCCACCGTCATCTCTGAGGAGGTCGGCCTCAAACTCGATCAAGCGGGCCTAGAGCTCCTAGGACGCGCTCGCAAAGTAGTTATCAGCAAGGATGAAACGACGATCGTCGAGGGTGCTGGAGATGATGCACTCATCAAGGGTCGCGTCGCCCAGATTCGCTCAGAGATTGAAAAGAGCGATTCAGATTATGATCGCGAGAAGCTCCAGGAGCGTCTGGCAAAGCTTGCTGGTGGCGTGGCAGTCATCAAGGCAGGTGCTGCAACCGAGGTAGAGCTCAAGGAGCGCAAGCACCGCATCGAAGATGCAGTACGTAATGCAAAGGCTGCAGTCGAAGAGGGAATCGTTGCCGGCGGTGGTGTTGCTCTTCTTCAGGCAGGCACTGCAGTATTCAAGAAGTTATCACTAACTGGCGATGAGGCGACAGGTGCCAGGATCGTTGAGTTCGCAATCGAGGCCCCACTCAAGCAGATCGCAATCAATGCAGGTCTTGAAGGTGGAGTCGTCGTTGAAAAAGTTCGTAACTTACCTTCGGGACAAGGATTGAATGCTGCAACTGGAGAGTATGTAGACATGATCAAGGCCGGCATCATCGATCCAGCAAAGGTCACACGCTCTGCACTTCAAAACGCAGCATCAATTGCAGCACTCTTCATCACCACTGAAGCGGTGATTGCTGACAAGCCAGAGAAGAATCCAGCTCCAATGCCACAAGGTGGCGGAGATATGGACTTCTAAAGCCCACTCATTACGCTCAACGCCGCCTCAATTAACATCGGGGCGGCGTTCTGCTTTACCCTTACATCATGGCAAAGAAGTCACTTCTTAAGAAAGTATCAAAGGAAGAGAAATCAACTGGGTCAAACCCATTTGATGCGAACGATCTTGCCCGAAGTGCGATTATCGATGAGATCCATAGCGCATCACACATAGGAAAGTTCATCTCAGTCGAATTCGATGATGAGGATCGCCTCGCCACATATCTATTCGAGGCAAAGATCTCTGGCTACAAAGGCTGGCGCTGGTGTGTGAGTATTGCAAGAGTGGATGCGGAGAATTCACCGACAATCTGTGATGTCGTCCTTCTACCAGGTCCCGATGCACTGACTGCTCCAGACTGGATTCCCTATCGTGATCGCATCCAACCGGGTGATGTCGGTGTTGGCGATATCGTTCCGAGCTCACTCGATGACACACGTTTGGTGATGGGATCACAGGCACTTCCCGCCGATGAGGATTTAGATACTGTTATGGCAGTTGAGCTTGGTTTTGGCCGAGCTCGTGTGATGTCGATAGAAGGTCGCGATCAAGCGGCAAAGCGATGGTATGACGGAGATCGTGGACCTCACTCACCGTTGGCCGAATCTGCGCCAAAGCCATGTCATTCATGTGGATTCTTTCTCGCGATTGCAGGCTCTCTGCGCTCAACCTTCGGTGTGTGTGCCAATGCAATCTCACCTGAAGATGCACGCGTTGTATCGGTCGATCACGGCTGCGGAGCTCACTCCGAAGCGACCTTCACCGCACCTGGTGTAAACTAAAGCCCTGTCCGCAGCCCGCGGCTACATCAGAAGAAAAACCTCTAAGGAGCGATCCCCATGCCTACAGGCCGCGTCAAATGGTTTTCATTGGAAAAGGGCTTCGGTTTTATCGAGAACGATGAGGGCGAAGATGTCTATTTGGCGTCATCCTCACTGCCACAAGGGGTCTCGACCATAAAGCCTGGAACAAAACTTGAGTTCAGTATCGCCGATAGCCGTAAAGGTCCTCAGGCGATGTCGGTACACATTATTGATGCACCGCCATCACTTGCAGAGGGCTCTCGCGTCAATCCAGATGACTTAGCTGCCATGATCGAAGACACAATCAAGATATTGGATCGTGTTGGAAATGGGCTACGCCACGGGCGCCACCCAGCTGGCCCTGAGGCCGAGCGTTTAGGTCGAGTCTTGCGAGGCATCGCCTCTCAACTTGAGGCTTAAATACCGCTGCGCCGTGCGCGGCGTATCGTGTATCGGATCCCGATCACACCCAATATCGCGCCGCAGATGCAGCTCCACATGATCTTTGGATCGGCACCCATCACTACCGCCACAACACCGGCAACCAACCAGCAGATGGTTCCGATTGCGAGCAGGATTACGACCGATCGGATATTTGACTCCATGAGAGAAGGGTAATGCGCATGGCGATAAAACAGGGTGGAAATTGGCGTTCATTTCGCCACCACAACTACCGCATGCTCTTCCCAGCAAATACTGTTTCGAATATCGGGAGTTGGGCCCAGCGTGTGGCGCAGGACTGGCTCGTCCTAGAGCTCACCAACAACAACGGCACATATCTTGGTCTTGTCACTGCAGTCCAATTTGCGCCAGTCCTATTTCTCTCTCTGCACGGCGGAGTATTGGCAGATCGCTTGGATAAGCGCAAGGTCCTGATTGCGACAAATCTCGTGGGCGGTGCCACATCTATTGGACTTGGACTGTTGGTCATCAATGATGCTGTCGCGCTCTGGCACGTCTTTGCTTTAGCGGGTGTACTCGGAATCGCAACTGCAATCGATGCACCGGTACGTCAAGCCTTCTCTAGTGAACTCGTTGGAGCCGAAGATCTACCCAACGCTGTAAGTCTTAACTCTGCGAACTTCAATGCTGGCCGCTTGGTTGGTCCAGCCATCTCTGGCTTCCTTATCGCAGCATTCGGGACGGGACCCTCATTTTTAATCAACGGAGCCTCATATTTTTTTGTGATCTTTGCCCTTGTGAAAATAGATGTCACAACTCTATTTCACCAGAATCAAGAGAAGAGTATGGGCAATATCCGTGAGGCGATTGCCTATGTTCGGGCCCGCCCTGATATCTATGTCGTGATGATTATGGTCTTTGCGCTCTCGACTTTTGGACTTAACTTCCAGATATTCAATGCGCTCATGGCGACACAAGAGTTTGGCTTAGGCCCGGCTAGCTTTGGCCTCATGGGAACCTTTGTGGCGATCGGTTCGCTCTCAGGTGCGATTGGATCTGCTCGGCTTGAGCGCCTGAGAACAACACGCTTTGTCATCATCGGAGGAGTATTTTTCTCGATCTCAATCATGGCTCTCTCGCTGCTCCCGAACTACATGACATATGTTCTCTGGCTACCTATATGCGGTCTTACTGCTCTCACAACTTTGGTATCAGCTAACTCGATCGTTCAAACAAGTACTGACCAAGCTATACGTGGGCGCGTGATGGGCCTGTATTTATTTATCTTTATGGGTGGAGCTCCTTTTGGCTCACCACTGATTGGCCTAGCCGCCGATTACATCGGTATTAGATACACGATTGCAGTATGTGGCGGCCTAGCGCTAGCAGCATCGCTATTTGTCTGGATCAAGTACCGCGACAGAGTTGGGGTGCCAGAGGATGTAAGTATCGCTGCGGTATTAAAGACCACTGATAGCGATCATAATAATTAAGCCAAAGAGGACGACTAAAGTAACGACTCTGCGGGTCTTATAACTCATGCGTAACATTCATTGCTTGCTGGGCTGGGACTAACTTCACAATGGTAAAGGCGATGATAATCAATACCGGAACCATGAGGTAGGCCCTAGAGATTCCAAAATTATCACCAAGAACACCCAATAAGAATGGCGCTATTGCGATCGCAATACCTGCTGCGAGTGAGGTTCGCCCGATCGCAAGATCAGGACGTCCATCGCTAAATGCGATCAAACGAATTGATGCAAGTGCGAACTGCATAGAGACTCCTAAGCCGATGACAAACAAAGAGATGAGACTAAGAATCATTGAGTGGGATAGCCAGAAGCAGACAAAGCCAAGAAACTGAAGGGCAATCGTCCCAAGCAGTTGAGTATCGAGAACAAAGCGCCGAAGAAGCACAGCGCCATACCAACGCCCGATTCCCATGCCAGTACCTAGTGCCACTATTGCAACCGTTGAAATTGCAGCAGTTGAGCCAACGCGATCTTTGAGCAGAGCAGCGGCCCAGAAGGAGACTGCAAACTCACTCGAGATGCAGGCTGTAAAGCCAACCCATGAGATCCAAAATCTGCGTGAAAGCCCTCCATCTTGAGGTCCTGCTGCATCGCGAACGTACTCCTCGGCAGTTGTATCTCGGCTCACTAGGAAGAGAGTTATTGCAACGGGGATAGCAAAGAGCAGACCGATTCGCCATAAACCTGGGGAGATGATCGCGATTGTGCCAATCAGTGCCGTTCCTGTCACGAAACCAATCGAGGCGATGCCATTTGCCTGAGGTATCGCAACCTGCGCCTCATTGCCAAAGTAATGAGACATCGAGGTGAGCATCGCATTGATCACCATTGATGTTCCAAAGCCGGTGATCAATGTTGCTGGTAGGGTCAAAAAGACGGGAGGGGAGATGACAAAGAGAGTCAATCCAAGAGTAAAGATCGCAAGACCAGTCCATCCAGCGCGATTACGACCCAAGCGATGGGCGATATAGGGATTCGCATAGCCTGCAAAGATCGATGCGACCCCCATTGCTGTGCCATGTAGTCCAGCGATTGTCAGAGATGTTCCTTGGTCTGCTCGCAGGAGAGATTGTGCCGGGCCAAATCCACCTAGATAGAAGTTAACGATCGCAGTTTGCGTTGCGATGATCCAGAAGAAGCGGTCTCGGTGAAAGCTCTTTGACATCATCTATAACGCAGCCACAACATGGTCGATACATGCGATGAGAGCGGTGACATCTGATGGGTCAACGGCTGGAAACATCCCAATACGAAGTTGGTTCTTACCTAGCTTTCGATACGGTTCAGTATCAACGATCCCATTAGCGCGCAGTACGGCAGCGATTTCATTGGCATCAATCGCATCATCAAAGTTAATGGTTCCAACGACCTTTGAGCGCATTGTGGGATCTGTGACAAAGGGCGTTGTGTAGCTTGTCTTTTCTGCCCATGAGTAGAGGATCTGCGAAGATTGTGCACTGCGTCCGGCGGCAAAGGCGAGCCCACCACCAGCGTTCATCCAATCGATCTGTTCGGCCAAGAGAATCAAAGTGGCAAGGGCAGGGGTGTTGTACGTCTGATCAAGTCGTGAGTTTTCGATTGCAATCGTTAGATCAAAGAAGGCTGGAATCCAACGACCGCTAGCTTTGATGGCCTCAACACGGGCGATCGCAGCCGGGCTCATTATGGCGATCCAAAGCCCACCATCGGATGCAAAGGATTTCTGTGGCGCAAAGTAGTAAGTATCGAACTCTCTTGCATCAACTAATAATCCTCCCGCAGCACTCGTTGCATCTACGACAACCAGCGCCCCCTCTGTACCAGCTGGGCGCAGGATCTGCATCGCAACTCCAGTGCTTGTCTCATTATGTGTCAATGCATAGAGATCGATACCAGTCTCGGCCACTGCGAATGGATGGGAGCCAGGCTCAGATTTGATGATCGTTGGCTCGCCTAAAAACGGAGCATCCTTTGTTGCCGATGCGAACTTTGATGAGAACTCGCCAAAGACGAGGTGTTGTGAACGCTCTTGGATTAATCCCAACGTGGCAATATCCCAAAATGCCGTCGATCCGCCGTTACCCAAAATGACTTCGTATCCATCGGGTAGATCAAAGAGAGTATGTAGACCCTCGCGGATACGTTTCACAATATTTTTGACAGGTTTTTGTCGATGCGATGTTCCTAGGATCAGATCCATGCCAGATGCCAACGAGGCGAGAGCGGCAGGGCGAATTTTGGATGGGCCACAACCAAAGCGACCATCGATTGGTTTTAGATCGGCTGGAATGATTATCTGCGCGCCCATTAGTGGAGTTTATGGGTAGTAGCGGTTGATTACCCAATCAGCATCGGTAGTGCTCCGCTCATAATGTAAGCGATCGTGTAGTCGCGAATATCTTCCCTGCCAGAATTCGATAGATAGTGGTGTAACGCGATAGCCACCCCAGTGTGGTGGACATGGCACAACACTTCCTTGCGGCCATTTATCTGCTGCGCCTTGAAATCTCTGTTCTAACTCCTCACGCGATGCAAGAGGGGAGGATTGGGCACTGGCCCATGCTCCGATCTGCGATGACCATGGCCGTGTTGCAAAGTAATCTGCCGACTCTTGGGTACTGACTTTTTCGGCCAAGCCACTTATCCCTACTTGTCGCTCCATGACATACCAAGGAAACAGGAGACTTACCTGTGGGTTGATATCGATAGCATGTGCTTTGCGAGATGAGTAATTTGAGAAGAAAGTAAAACCACCATCTGAGATATCTTTGAGCAAGACAGTGCGTGTTGTAATCGCCAGATCAGAGCCGACGGTGGAGAGCACCATGGCATTTGCCTCGACGATCATCGGGTTCTCATGCGCCTGGCGCAGCCAATCGGCAAAGGCGACAAAGGGATCTCCACCTAAGTCGGCGATACCTTCGACTCCGTAGGAGCGACGCATTGCCCTGATCTCGTCCCGATTCAACTCTAGATCACTCATGGTTGTATCGAACCTCACTTTCGCCCCAAGTGCATCATCTTAAGCGCATGGTCGTGAGCACCCCCATAGAAGGTGCAGAATTAGGCTATTGCACAGTGCAGATAAAGGAGTCCAAAAGTGTCTGATGATTTCAAGCCTGGCTTAGAGGGCGTTATCGCATTTGAGTCTGAGATAGCAGAGCCGGATAAAGAGGGTAGCGCCCTTCGCTACCGTGGCGTTGACATCGATGATCTCGTAGGCCGAGTCTCATTTGGAAATGTGTGGGGATTACTCGTTGATGATGAGTTCAATCCAGGTCTTCCCAATGCTGAGAAGTTTCCGCTTCCAGTGCACTCCGGTGATGTCCGTGTGGATATGCAGGCAGCGATCTCAATGTTGGCACCAGCTTGGGGATATAAGCCACTTTTGGATATCGATGATACCGAAGCGCGGAGCAATCTTGCACGTGCATCAGTCATGGTTCTGTCTTATCTAGCTCAGGCTGCACGCGGTATTTATGAGAAGCCAATACCAGAGCACGAGATCGATAAGGCTCATACCGTCGTAGAGCGCATGATGATCCGCTGGCGTGGAGAGCCCGATCCAGCGCATGTGCGAGCAATCGATGCATACTTCGTCTCTGCCGCCGAACATGGAATGAACGCATCAACATTCACCGCTCGTGTGATCGCATCAACCGGTGCAGATGTTGCCGCTGCGCTATCAGGTGCAATCGGTGCGATGTCTGGTCCATTACATGGCGGTGCACCCTCACGTGTTCTACACATGATCGAAGAGGTTGAGAAGACTGGAGATGCGACGGCATATGTGAAGGGTCTGCTCGATCGTAAAGAGCGATTGATGGGATTTGGTCATCGTGTATATCGCGCCGAGGATCCACGTGCACGTACGCTGCGCCGCACGGCAAAAGAGTTGAATGCACCGCGTTATGAAGTTGCAGAGGCACTTGAAAAAGCTGCACTCAAAGAGTTGCACGAGCGCCAACCAGATCGCGTTCTTGAGACAAACGTCGAGTTCTGGGCGGCGATAATCTTGGACTTTGCCCAAGTTCCTTCACCACTATTTACATCTATGTTTACAGCCGCGCGTACCGCTGGTTGGTCTGCACACATCTTGGAGCAAAAGCGCACAGGCAGATTGATCCGTCCATCGGCTCGCTATATCGGCAAGGCGCCTCGCTCGGCCGAGTCGGTTGCAGGTTGGGATGCCACGGTCGAACAACTCCATAATTAGGGGAGTGCAAGAAGGCGTAAAGGATGCTTGGATTCGACTATGGCCAAAGCAAAAACCTCGATAATGTGGTTTCGTCGCGACCTGAGAATCAATGACCACCCCGCTTTTTTGGCGGCGATTGAATCGGCAGAGCAGGTAATCCCTCTTTTCATTTTAGACAAAGAGCAGATCGCACAGGCCGGTGAGAAGTTATTGGCCTATATGAGCCAATCACTTCGTGCACTCGATGAATCTCTCGGTAATCGACTCCACATCATTGAGGGAGATCAAGTCGAGGTCCTATCTGCGTTGATCAAAAAATATGAGGTCAAAGAGGTGCACATCTCGGCCGAGTATGAGCGCTATGGCGCTGCGCGTGATGCAAAAGTTGAAGTAGCTGGTATCACGTTGGTTCGTACAGGAAGTCCATATGCAGTCGCACCTGGCAGAGTCCTTAAGCCATCGGATTCAACCCCTTATAAGGTCTACACACCTTTCTATCGAGCATGGCGCACACATGGATGGCGCGCACCAGCGGTGGTTCCGAAGAAATTTGAGTGTGTGGAGCCAGAGAAGAAATACCGCGCCTTTCCTGATTTCCCGCTTCCCGATGGGGTATCAATAGCACCCGCTGGTGAGTTAGCAGCTATGGCTAGGTTCAAAATATTTAGCAAGAAGGCTCTTGATTCCTATGATGAGAGTCGAAATCTTGCAGGTATCGATGGAACATCAAAGATGAGTACGTACCTAAAGTTTGGTGAGGTCCATCCCCGGACACTATTAAAGGGACTCGGTGAGGATAAAGGCGCCGATACTTTTAGAAAAGAGATCGCCTGGCGCGAGTTTTATGCCGACGTTCTCTTTGCTAATCCAATGAGCGATAAGGAGTACTACACACCTCGCTTTGCCCAGATGCGATATGACAAACCCGGTGCACAGTTCAAAGCCTGGACGCAGGGCAAAACCGGCTATCCCTTTGTGGATGCTGCGATGCGCCAGTTGGTGCATGAAGGCTGGATGCACAACAGAACTCGTATGGTCGTAGCCTCATTTCTCGTCAAAGATTTACACCTTGAATGGCAGCTAGGTGAGCGCTTTTTTGCCGATCATTTGGTCGATTACGATGTCGCATCAAATGCCCATGGCTGGCAGTGGACGGCTGGGACTGGAACCGATGCCTCTCCGTATTACAGAGTTTTCAACCCAATCGATCAAGGTAAACGCTTCGATGCACATGGTGACTACATCCGTAAATACGTCCCAGAGTTAGCGCATATGAAGGCCGATCAGATTCACGAACCCTGGCTACATGCCGATGGCTATAGCAAGGGATATCCAAAGAGAATCGTGGATCATGCACTCGAGCGTCTTGAATCACTGGCACGGTTGAAAGAGATTAAAGTCGACACACCCCAAGACCCTCGCGCTTAGCGCGATACATCGCATCATCGGCTCTGCGCAAGAGATCGGGCGCGCCGTTATTTGCCGCAAGGCCGATGCTGACACCGATGTGAATGTGTTGACTCTCGATATTAAACGGGTAACTCAAAGTTGCACGCAGAGCCAGCGCTACATCCATCGCTGACTCATAACTTCCCTCATATAAGACGCCAAACTCATCCCCACCTAACCGGGCAAGCAGTGCGCCATGCGGGAGCGCTCGACTAAAGCGCATTGCGACTTGTTGCAGGACCTTATCTCCAGCTGTATGCCCATGTGTGTCGTTAACGGGTTTGAATCCATCTAGATCTAAGAGCATGAGTGAGCCATCTTTGCTCATAAAGTTTTCGATCTCTGATATCAAGCTACGGCGATTGGGTAGACCAGTTAACTCATCTGTGTGGGCCAGAATACGCTCATGACCGATATTTCTCGCCGCTTTGAGTGCGATGCTCATCCGAATAAAGGCCAGAAGCAGTGTCACAATCGCTGGGATCAGCACAAAGTTCGGGAAGTATCCTGGGCGAAGTGCGATCAGAGCCAGGAGAGTGGCACTCAAAAAGACAGATAGGGTAATGAAGATCGGACTGATACTTTTTTCATCTGCCGAGTCAGAGCCTCGGACCCAAAGACTCATCGAGATAAAGATAAGTCCCAGAAGCCAGCCATCATCGATGAGAGTGCCAAAGCTATAAGTATTGTTGACGTGCATCCACAGATAGAGGAAGTCGGTGATAGAAAAGAAGAGGATCCCTATCGCAAGGACCAACCCACGTCTTGTGACACCCTGTGCAGCAAGAGTGGTAAAGCTCAGTGAAATCACGATCACATCAGCAACGGGATAGATGATGGCAAAAAAACTCTTGGTTAGGTCACCATCGAAGTGGGGCAGAACGGGATTGAGAAAAAATACTGTTCCCAAAGTCGTCAGGCCTAGACCTACAATCGAGGCATCAAATGCCTCAAGAGTTGAGAACCTGCGGCTGGGTGATATCAATCGAGGTAGGCCCAGGATTAGGAAGGGATAGAAGAGCAGATATGCGATATTTGAGAGCAGTTGAGTGGGTGCCTCAATCACCAAGTATGAGGAGAGACTCGAGAGTAAGGAGCCAACCGACCACAGTGCAAGAGCGAGAGCAATTAAGGGTTGTGCATAGCGATCATTGATCCTTGGAGCACTAATCACGGTCAGAATTGCACAGAAAGCAATGGCGTTATACAGGTAAAGCTCGCTCCAAATCCCTTTCATGGCGGGAGAGAGAGTTAAAAGCAGGTGGAGTATCAAAAGCATGGGGCCAATGGAGAGCAGAGGCCTAGTGCGCATTTCCTTAAGTTAGGTACATATGCTTCAAGATTAAATAGGGAAATCCCCGTCACCTCAAATAGGTAAGGGGGATTTACTTGAGAGTAATTCCTTGTTTAGAATCCTTTAGAGCAAATTAACTTAGCATTTTCCTTTGTATTTGCAATATCTGCCTTCAACAGGGCAGGCTGAGTTGTCGCAGTTGATCTCGATGATTCAAGTTTTTTAATGCTTAAGGTGATTGCGTTAATTTTACTTGTATATGCACGCACTGCCGCTGTCCATGAGGCCACTGCCGCTGTGAGTGACTTCTTTTCTACATCAAGTTTTGCTGCGGCAAGTTTTGCCGCAGTCTCAGTAAGTTTTGTCTGAGTCTGAGTAAGTTTTGCCTGAGTCAGAGCTAAATCTGCTTTTTCATTTGTGATTCCAAGATCAATTACTGGTATTTGAGCGGCAAGTTTTATTGTGATATCTGCAGCGTCTTTGGCAGCCTTAAGGTAGGCGTTAGCTGAGGTTAGACAGTCAATGGACAGCCATGTTAGTTTTTTACTTGTAGAGAGAGGGTTAGTCCCACACTTATATTTGAAACCAGACTGACTTATTGTGGCACCAGATTTTTTGCATGCGACACCATTTGAGATCGTCGGCGCAGCCGTGGCTGGGGCTGCGATCATCACCCCACCAGCGACGATGAGTGCCATAGAAATCGTTGCGAGCTTGCGCATGAGAAAACCTCCGAGTTGAATGAATTAAGACTAGCCAAGGGAGTTTGAGAAAAGGCTGATAACTCGCCAGGAGATGAGTGAATTCACTGTGAGTTTAGATATCGCTCTTTAGCGACGTTGTTTGACTCGAACGCTCATCCCAAGCCTTCGAACTAAAGTCCGTGGGGCGATACCTATAACGAAAGTTAATACTTTGTACTGCCAGCCTGGGACAGAGATCGCTCGACCTTTGAGGGCATCACTCCAGGCTTTTGCGACGAGCCTGTCGGCATCTAGCCACATAAAGGAGGGTAGACCCTTCATGGACATGCGACCGCGCTGATGAAACTCGGTGCGAGTAAAGCCCGGGCACAGTGCGCTGACATGAATCTTCGTCCCAGCCAACTCGGTATGTAGGGATTCAGAGAGCACGGTGAGATAGGACTTTGCCGCGCTATAACTTCCACCGGCAATAAAACTTGCAACCGATGAGATGTTGACAATAACTCCTTTCTCACGCACCTTCATCCCTGGAAGTGCCACGTGCATCAGTCGCATCGGTGTGCGCACCAGGACATCAAAGAGATCCTGCTCATCCTTCAACTCACTCACGGTGAAGGCCTTGTTGATTCCAAAGCCTGCGTTGTTGATCAGGACATCTATCTCATGTTCGGCGATATATTTTTCAACAGTTGCACATCCGATATCAGTGGATAGATCGGCCTGTATGACGAGCGTCTGCACTCCATAGGTAGTTGTAAGCCCAGTGGCCCGTTCGTTCAGGCGCGATAGATCACGGGCCACAAGGATGATATTGTAATTTTTGGATGCAAGCAGGCGGGCGAAGCTCTCACCAATTCCTACAGTCGCACCGGTCACTAACGCCCAGGATTCCATTACGCTCTTTTCAAACTCTCAGTGCACCGATCGCGTGAGCTGGCACGAAGGGTTGATGAGGAGCAATGGCGGAGATACGTCGATACGGTGCGCTCTGCTGCGGACGCAAATCCGCATCACCATTATTAGGCCACATGGACAGGGCGCGCTCGGCCTGTGCGGTGATGGTGAGTGATGGATTGACTCCAAGGTTTGCAGTGATTGTTGAACCATCGACGATATGCAGAGTTGGATAGTTATAAACGCGATGATATGGATCGATCACGCCATGATCGGGGCTATCTCCAATCACGCATCCACCGACAAAATGAGCGGTAAAGGGTGCATCAATAAGGTCACCGACGTGACCCCCTGCGATACCTCCATATTTATCTGCGATACGTCGTACGACCTCATTGGCGGCAGGGATATATGTGGCATTTGGCTTTGATAAATCATTAGTGGATGTCAAATGCCACCCAAACAGACCACGTTTTCCACTTACAGTCACAGATGAGTCCACGTTCTGCATCGTGAGTGCAATGACAGTGCGCTGACTCCAACGGCGCACATTCAGAATCTTTCCAAGAAGAGTTGGGTTAGCGATGAACTGGCGCAGCCAATGCTTCCTGCGCCCCTTGGAGCCATATCCATCGGTCATTATGGTCTGGAGTAAGCCCATGAAGTTACTGCCTTTCCCATATCTGACCGGCTCAATATGAGTGTGCTCATCGGGAAAGAATGATGATGTGATCGCACTTCCAGCGCTGAAATCAATATCGGTATTTGGCATCATGGCACCAGTAAGCGCCTCACTGTTCGTTCGAGAGAGCTGGCCGAGATGATTGGATAATTTAGGCAGGGACTTTACCTTCATCTTATGCAGAAGTTTTTGTGTGTTGTATGTACCAGCGGCAACAATAACTTGCTTGGCCTCAAATCTAATGATGCTAGCAAATGGATCATTGCTCTTGACCGCTAGGATCTCCCAAAGACCATCAGCATTGTGTGAGAATGATTTGACGGTGGTCATCGGGAAAACCTTCGCACCCGCAGACTCGGCCAACCCAAGGTAGTTTTTTGGCAGAGTATTTTTCGCATTGAATTGACATCCGGTCATACACGCACCACATTGTTGGCAGCCAACTCGATCTGGGCCAACGCCACCAAAGTATGGATCTTTGGCTGGGACACCTTTACCATCGCCAAAATAAATTCCAAGATCGGCCATTTTGAATGTGTGCCCGACACCCATCTCATCTGCGACCTCTTTCATCGCTTGATCACTGGGTGAAAAATATGGATTCTGAGCAACACCTAACATGCGACGGGCCTGGTCGTACCATGGTGCTAACTCTGATTTCCAATCGGTTATCGAGGCCCACTGTGGGTCTTTAAAATACTCATCACCTGGTTGATAGAGAGTGTTTGCATAGACAAGTGAGCCCCCACCGACTCCTGCACCTGCCAGGATCAGAACATCTGGAAGAACATGGATACGTTGGATTCCATAACAACCAATCACAGGGGCGTAGAGAAATTTGCGCAAGCGCCACGATGTCTTTGGAAAATCCTTATCGCGAAAGCGTCGTCCTGCCTCGAGTACTGCGACGCTATAACCCTTTTCACGCAGACGCAGCGCAGAGACCGATCCGCCAAAGCCAGAACCGATGATCACAACGTCAAAGGAGTTCTTCATTACAGAGAGTCTATCCCGAGCCTAAATTCATGGCAGGATTAGAACTTCATAGGTCCTCGTAGCTCAGTGGATAGAGCAACCGCCTCCTAAGCGGTAGGTCGCAGGTTCAACTCCCGCCGAGGACACGATTTTTTAATGCTTCAAGTCTTTAATGCTTCAGGGTGAAGCGCCGCAGCGCCTTCGGTGCCCACCAGTTGCTTTCACCAAATAAACGCATGAGTGCTGGGACCAACAACGCTCGCACAATTGTGGCATCAAGTAGAACCGCCAAGGCGACTCCAAAGCCAAGCATTTTGATCGATGTAACCCCACTAGTGATAAAAGTTGCGAAGACAACTGCTAGCAAGACCGCAGCGGCGGTAATAATCCTAGCCGAGCGCTGCAATCCAACGGCCACAGATTCAACATTTGATTTTCCTGCAAGATGCTCTTCGCGTATGCGTGATAGCAGAAATAGTTCGTAGTCCATTGATAGACCAAAGACGACTACAGCCACCAGGATCACCGTGCCCGTATCGAGGGTACCCGTGACAGTAAAGTCACCGACAAGCCATTTGAGATGTCCATTGATGAAGATCCAGGTGATTGCACCGAGTGTGGCACACAGTGAAAGTCCATTGAGAATTATGGCTTTGATCGGCAGAATTATGGAGCCTGTGAAGATAAAGATCAAAATCAGAACAGTCAATGCAATCCAGCCAAGTGCCAGCGGAAGTTTGTCTGCGATTCCATCCTGTGAGTCGGTGAAATCGGCGGCAGAGCCACCAATCAACGTTCCTTCTGGTCGCTCTAATGCACGAATTTCATGGATGACTCTCTCTGATGCTGTGCTGCGTGATGCAAGGGAGGAGATAACTTGAACTCGAATATCCTCTCCAAAAACCTCGAAGGATCCCACTCGCACGATTCCATCAATATCTCTGACCTTGGAAAGAAATGAAGTGATCTGATCCTCTCGACCTACGCCTTTTGGGACTACTACCTCGATAGGGCTACCAACTAGCCCATCGAAGCGAGTCTCGATAACGCTTGAAGATAAGGCTGCTCGATCAGATGCGGGTAAAACACGTGAATCGACCTGTGCAAATGCAATGTTGAGAACTGGCGCTGCCATGATGCCCAGCACGAGAAGAGATGCGATCACGACTGGTAACGGTCTATGCATTACCGCGCGGGCAGTGCCCGCCCAGCGACCATCCTCCTTCGGCGTAATTGCACCACGTCGAACAACACCTTTATCTACTCTTTCACCCAGAATCGCAAGTAAGGCTGGAAGAGCAAGGACTGCACCAATAATGGCAAGAGAGATGACGGCGATTCCTGCATAGCCAAATGATTTTAGGAAATCTAGTGGAAAGAAAAGCAGAGAGGCCATCGTGACCAGAACAGTCAATCCTGAATAGAAGACGGTTTTACCTGCAGTTGCAACGGTCGTGACGACTGATTCCTCAACGCTCTTTCCATGGTGAAGCTCCTCACGAAAACGATTCACCATAAGCAAGGCGTAATCGATTCCAAGGCCCAAACCCAGGCCAGTAATGAGGTTGAGAGCAAAGACACTGACATTGGTGAAGTGACTCAAAAGAAATATCAAGAAGAAGGAGCCCAAAATCGCCGTGATCCCGACGAATAAAGGCATCACCGATGCGACTAATGCTCCAAATACGAACATCAATAAAAGAAATGTCAGAGGTATGGCGATTGATTCGGCCAGAACAAGGTCTTTTTCGATTCGCTTATTGATTGCATGAGTGATGACTCCGGCTCCGCCGGCATAGACCTGTAAGCCTTGATATTCACCATCAAAGCTTTTTTGAATCTGCGCACCAAGTGCGCTGAATCCATCCCAATCATCGGCTTTGAAATCGGCGTACACAAGAATAAATGAGGCTTTCCCGTCTCGTGATTTCATTGATGGGGCACCACCTGTTGACCAATATGAATACGTCTTAGTAACCCCTTTGATTGCACGAACTTCTCTTTCAAGGGCGATACCTTTTACACTTACCACTGGATCATCCACACTTGATGTCGAGTCCACAACTAATGTCACAACAGGCTCTTGAACTTTGAATTTATTGATTATGTAATCCGTGGCCTTGTAGGACTCGCTACCCTTGTCAGAGTAGCCACCACTATCGAGACGTCCGAATGCTTGGAAGCCGATAGCACCTGCTGCGATTGTGCCCAACAGGAATAGCGTGAGGGTTAGTCTGCTATTTCTGACAATGAATCTACCTAGTCTCTCAAACACACCTGACTCCTGTTTCTACATCTAGACTGTTATACATGAGCGAGCTATTTCCTAAAGTGACTTCCGATGAGATTGATCCGCAGGCCGGAGCAGATTCTGCCCAACGCGATGAGGAAATTGCTTCAGATAAACCACCGCACCACGAGAATTAATCCGCCTTTGGTGCCGCTGTTGCAGGAGCGGCAGCAGCTGGGGTAACCGGGGTAGCCGGCGCAGGGGTTGTACTTTCCCCAGTTGTTTTCTTTGCAACCGAGTCGGTTTTATAAAAACCAGAGCCTTTGAAGACAACACCTACGGCAGAGTAGATCTTTCGAATCTCACCAGAGCATGCGGGACAAATCGTCAGGGAGTCATCGGAGAAGGATTGAATCGCCTCGAACTCGTGAGAGCAGGCGGTACATGCGTATTGATAGGTAGGCATACCGGCTCCGAATCTTGGTGATAAGCCCTATTTGGGGTAGATGCCAAGTCTAAAGAAGTGGCACGATAGGGTCGAATCCAGATGAGAAAACAGAGGGGCTAAGTTGAAACTGAAGGCTCTAGTGGTGTTGCTCATCACTCTTGCCTATGTGGGAATGAGCAGTGCCGCCAGCAACTCCTTGATTACCACCTCTCCGATCAGTGGTTCCTCTCTTACCATCCCACCGAGCTCGGTAACTCTCACGACCCAAATCCCTCTCATAGAGGATGCAAACGAGATGATGGTTACCGATCCATCTGGAATCCGCGTCGATGACGGGACGATTGCAGTAAATGGTGCAAGCGCCTCGATTGGATTAAAACCACTCACCGAATCTGGAATCTATCGAGTCTCATACACCCTCTTCTCGGAGGGTGAGGCACCATTACAGGGATCATTTACATTCAACTTTTCAGCACCAAGTGTGATCACGCCTTCAGAGCCAACTCCGATACCAACGGTGCCAGAAAATCCCGCCAGTAGTAGTTGGGGAACAAATATTTTCATTATTGCACTTTTGATAACCGCCTTCTTTGTTTTAGTTGGGCTATCACTCTATGCACGTAAGCTATTCAGGGATCGATGATCGCGCTCGAGCTTTTCTCTAAATATCTTTCGCTCATCGCAAGTTTTTCAACTATCGGGACTCTCCTCACGATGGCTTTCTTACTTTTAGATTCAGAGGGCAGACTCTCGACTCAGGCTCAGAAACTACGGCGCTTATTGTGGGCATCTGCACTGGCATGGTCACTAGGAGCCTTTGGCACCATTGTTTCAGCCGTTGCAGAGCTCTTAGAAAAACCTATATCTGATGCTTTTGATGCAACGACTCTGCGATCATTCATCACGCAGGTCACTTTAGGTCAGTATCTCTTCTTTCAGACTCTTGTAGCCTTGCTCGTCGCCGCCCTCGCCTTTCGTATCAAAAAGATTCTCTCAACGGTGCTCGTGATGGCTCTCTCTCTCCTTGGATTGGTGGCGCCGGTCTTCCAGAGCCATGCGCAATCGAGTGGCTCTCATGGATTAGCGATCGGCTCTCTGGTTATACATGTCGTTGCACTCTCTCTGTGGGTGGGCGGCATCTTCGCTCTTACTGTGTTGAATCCTGCGGATCGTCCAATCGCGGTTCCACGCTTTAGCCAGCTAGCACTTTGGGCGGCAATCGCCGTTGTCGCAAGCGGTAGCGTGAATGCATTAACACGTTTGAATTTCAAAGAGGCCTGGTCGAGTACATATGCATACATCGTCATGGCAAAGATCGCCCTCGTACTCGTCTTACTCACAATCAGTTATCTCCAGCGAAGAAACCTCGCTAATCGGGATCGGATTGGCTGGCCGATTTTAACGCGCCTGATATTCATTGAGGCCCTGATCATGGCCTTCACCGTTGCGATGGGTGCATGGCTCTCAACACATCATCCACCAGAGCGTGTGGGTGCCTCCGAGTTCGATCCGCAAATTGCGATCTCAGGTATATCCACTCCCGCTGAGCCAACATTTGCCCGGATCATTTTTGGCTACGAGCCTGATGGATTAATGATTGGTCTTTTGATCATCGCAGTGGCGCTATACGTAAAGGGTGTAGTGGTCCTTACCCGCAGAGGTGACAAGTGGCCAGTTGGTAGAACTATTGCTTTTGCTTTAGGAGTAAGCGCGATCGATTTTGCGACAAGTGGTGGTCTGGGTTTATATGCACAGTTTTCTTTCTCTTATCACATGATTGCGCACATGGTTCTTGGAATGATCGCACCGATTGGGATCGTACTTGGGGCACCCATCACACTCGCCCTGCGAACACTGCCGCAGGCTCGTCAATCAAGTGAGCGCGGTGTGCGGGGAACACTTTTGACTGCATTGCACTCTAAGTTGGCAGTCATATTTACCAATCCGATCACCGCTCTTGCACTCTTTGATGGCTCTCTGTTTGTCCTGTATTTCACGGATCTATTCGGATCGATGATGCAAAGTCATGAGGGACATCTGCTCATGAACATCCACTTTATTCTGACAGGAGTCCTTTTCTTCCATGTTGTTCTCGGTATCGATCCAAATCCGCGACGCATCCCACATTTAGTCCGGATCGTAATTGTGCTTGCAGCTATGAGCATCCATGCATTTTTCTCGGTAGCTTTGATGTCATCAACTACCTTGATTGATAAGGGATATTTCGCATCACTTAAGACACCATGGCTCAATGATTTCTTGGCTGATCAGCGCTTAGGTGGTTCAGTGGGCTGGGCGATGGGCGAGATCCCAATCCTCTTGGCCTTAGTGGTGACTTTCATCAGTTGGGTAAAAGATGATTCTCGTGAAGCACGACGAATAGATCGCAACGCTGCCAGAGCCGCTGCCATGGGGATGCCTGATGATCTTGCGCAATATAATCTCTATTTGCAGGAGTTAGATAAACGCGATAGAAAGGAGCCCTAATGGAGAATCTATTCGACCTGTCGCGTGAGTACAAAGATCTGCGCTCTAGCGTGCGTGCGCTTTCAGATAAAGAGATAGCCCCCTTTGCCCAATCTGTCGATGCGGATCACCGATATCCGCAAGAGGCGGCCGATGCATTACAGAAAGCTGGTCTGAGCGCAGCGCATGTTCCAACGCAATATGGTGGGGATGGCGCCGATGCCTTAGCAACTGTGATTATTATCGAGGAAGTTGCACGGGCCTGCGGAGCATCATCACTGATACCTGCAGTAAACAAACTTGGCTCACTTCCTCTCATACTGGGTGGGAATGAAGAGCAGAAGCAACGCTGGTTATCACAGTTAGTCGCGGGAAAAGGCTTCTCTTATTGTCTCTCTGAATCTGAGGCGGGCTCAGATGCATCTGCGCTACGCACAAAGGTCGAGCGCGATGGTGATGGTTGGATATTGAATGGAAGTAAGAAGTGGATCTCTAACGCCGGTGTCTCTGAGTTCTACACGGTTGTCGCACAGGGTGATGCATCCCTTGGCTCCAAGGGAATTACGGCCTTTGTTGTAGAGAAATCCGATCCTGGAATCTCTTTTGGGGCACCTGAGAAGAAGATGGGCTTTCGAGGCTCTCCGACTCGTGAGGTCTACTTTGATAATGTGAAACTTGCTGATGATCGCAGAATCAGCGAAATCGGTGCAGGTTTTGCCCTTGCAATGAACACTTTAGATCACACACGAATCACAATCGCTGCACAGGCCTTGGGTCTTGCCCAAGGAGCTCTCGATGTTGCAACTAAATATTCACATGAGCGTAAGCAGTTTGGTAAGGAGATATTTGATTTTCAAGCCGTTCAGTTTATGTTGGCTGAAATGGCCATGAATATCGAGGCTGCACGCCAACTTACCTATGCCGCCGCAGTAAAGAGTGAGAACAATGCGAAGGACCTGCGCTTCTTCTCGGCGGCAAGTAAATGCTTCACTAGTGATATGGCGATGAGAGTCACTCAAGATGCGATTCAGGTCCTAGGTGGATATGGGTATGTATCGGATTATCCTGTGGAGCGGATGATGAGAGATGCAAAACTAACTCAGATATATGAGGGCACAAATCAGATTCAACGTATCGTCATGGCGCGAAACCTTCCACATTTTTAGGATTTAAAACGTACAAGAACTGATGGCGTTGCTGCTGCATCCAAGGCGATGTCATGTGGCTCTCGTGGAAGATCCGTAGTTGAAAGCTCTCCTGCATAGACCAGTCCGATTTTCCATCCTGGGAGATGAGCAAGAGCACGATCATAGAAGCCACCTCCCTGTCCAAGTCGGTAGCCGTTCTGATCGATGTGTAGGGCAGGAACAATGATCACATCGATACTGTCTAGATCAGAGACTGGATTCCCAATCGGCTCTGAGAGATTCTGAGTGATCGTGAGTTGGCTTTCATCGCCACCCCACTCAATCCAATCAAGGAGTTCACCATCTACTCGCGGCAGTAACAAACGTTTTCCATCTCGTAGCAATGCCTGATTGATATCTGTCGTACTTGGCTCAACTCCATATGAGAAGTAAGAGGCAACGGTCGATGCCGCGACTAACTCAGGTGATTTTAAAATAAGATTGAAGTTCGATGGGATAAATCTCTGGCTACGTTCACGACGTAAGCGTTCACGGAGCGCTTTCTTAACTGTGTTCTGATTCATCTCTTTTCTCCCAGTCATTTGTGGGCCAAATCCCAGCGAATCCACTGCCCAACAAGTATGGTGTGATTATGGCAGAGCACAGGCGAGTAGATGCTTTTCTCACCTCTCTACTTGCAATCTGCAAACCTCTTGACTCTTTTGAAATGCCACTTCTGGATGCACATGGGGCCACGCTCTCAGAGGATATTTACGCAGGGGAGCGCCTTGTCATGCGCGCGGGTAGTCGAATTCGCTCGACCCAGATCGGGCTAGCCGCATCAATCGGAAGAGATCACTTGCCCACTCGCCCTCATCCTCGAGTGGTTGTCCTCTCAGCCGGCCCGGATCTTGTTGAGCCAGGTACAACGCTCACAGGTCAAGAGGAGTATGAAACAAACTCGTGGCTCCTAACAACTGCCGTGCGCGAAGTAGGTGCAGTTGCATATCGCGTCCATTCGATTCCAGATGATGAGGATGAACTTCAGAGTGTTATTGAGGATCAACTAGTCCGTGCTGATTTAATTATTATCAGTGGTGAGCGTCAAGATGACTCATTTGATCTGATCACCCGCACGCTCTCGAGAATTGGTGAGATTACAACGGTCGAGTTGGCGATCGAGATGAGTGGTCGTCATAACTTTGGTCAGATCGGCCCAGATAAGGTTCCAGTGATAACACTTCCGGGTGATCCAATAGCGGCATACATCTCATTTGAACTCTTTGTCCGTCCAATGATTCGGACGATGCTTGGTGCGGCAACCATTCATCGTCCATCAGTGAGTGCAAAACTTGAAAAAGCCATTGAGTCTGCCTCGGGAGTGCGCTCATATATTCGTGCAACTCTTTCAGAGGATGCACAATCAGTCATGCCACTTGAGAATCAAGAGGAGATTTCAACGCTCTCTGACGCTACTGCTTTTATAGCAGTAGCCGAACAAGAAACACATCTTTCGGCCGGGGATACAGTCACTGCAGTGATACTTGAACGTAGATATATTTAATTAGGCCATGAATCAGCGTTGGCCCGTAGTTGTTCCAGGGGAGTCGATCTCTCTTCGGCCCCTAAGGTTTCGAGATCGCTGGCGATGGAACTCGCTGCGTGCAGAAAATCGCGCATGGTTGGCGCCATGGGAGGCCACAGTCCCAACCCTCAATGCAAGAGCGGACAAGCAGGCACTTCCCTCATATTTTGAGATGGTTCGGAGCCTTAATAGCGAGGCACGGCGTGGGCGATCCTTCTCATTTGCAATCTGGCAAGGTGGCAATCTCATAGGGCAGATCTCCCTCGGCGGCGTGATTTATGGGGCGCTGCGGGGAGGCCACATTGGATATTGGATCGACCATAATTTTGCAAATAAAGGCTATACAACAAGGGCAGTAGAGCTTTTGACGAACTTCGCATTCACGCATCTGCTGCTACACCGCCTTGAGATTAACCTTCGCCCCGAAAATATTGCCTCTCGTAAAGTTGCCGAGAAAGCGGGATATATATTTGAAGGTGATCGCGCACGCTATTTACATATTAATGGAGATTGGCGCGACCACATCTGCTTCGTCAAAGAAAATCCTTCTATCAAGTAACCCCTAAATCCCGCAAAAGTAATCAGTTCTGCCTTATCTTTGACCATCATGACGTCTGGGCTTATCTATATTGCGATCATCGGTATGTGGGTCGCATACTTTGCACCCCGCTGGATTCATGACCGCAACGAGTTCTCAGGCAAGTCAGTTGAGCGATTCAAAGTTGCACTGACAGTCGTCGCTAATTCCACACCAAATGCAAATCACGATAGCGCTCACCTCCATATTGATTTAGACCGCGAGGCCAAGATTGCCCAATTATTGATGCGCCGGCGGATCATATTTGTTCTACTAACTTTTTCTCTCACAACAACGCTTGTAGGTGGGTTCATGAAATCTATGCCGTTCTTATATGCCCTTATCCCTGCGACAGGGATTCTCATTTATATAGCGAATGTGCGACGTCAAACTATCGCTGACAGTATCCAACACCGTCGTATCCAACAGCTACACAGGCGGACATCGGGGGTCTCTGCCACGAATCTCGTTGAGGTTGTGACTCCAAAGAGTTCACAGGAGCATTGGATTCCTCTCTCAGAGCGCGAACTCAAAGGAGTGGTTCTCCTACCTCAAGGAAGTGCATCGGTTCGCAATTCATGGCAACCAGCAGATGTTCCTGCACCAACATATGTCAGTGCACCTAAGGCGATAGTCTCGAAACGAGTCATTGATCTGACAACACCGGGTGTATGGAGTGATGAGCAAGAGCGGCTCGAACGTGAGGCACTCGCCGCTGCCTCACCTTCGCGAGATGAGATATTCGATCAACAACTTGCAGATGAGGCAGTAGAGCGCCTAAAGAAATCACGGGCATCTAACGAGTAATTAAATCCAGGAGCTAAACCACATCCGCTTTAACCACTCTGAATAATCTATGACTTCACCGGTAAAGAGTGGCAAAAAGTAAATGAAGTTGAGAAAGACAAGCACTATGAGCCCACCGACGATACTGATGGATGTTCCCGGTGCTAGAGAGCTATTCAGGAGAAGCTTTGCGCAGTAGATAATCGCCAAAATTACGAAGGGCTCAAAGATGACCGCGTAGAAGGTAAAAACGGTCCGTTCCTGAAAGAAAAACCATGGAAGATACCCCGCACTCATGCCCAGGATGACGATAGAGGGCACGCATTCAAATCGTTTTAAAGCCACTGAGCGCAGCCAGAAGCCCAACACGATGGCGATGGCGATAGTGCCTATCCACCAGAGAATCGGAGTTCCGATAGCTAAGACCTCTTGTGCGCAGTTCTTTGACTCACACCCTTGAGGTGATTCATAGAAGAAAGATGTTGGCCGAGCCATGATCAACCAACTCCAAGGATTTGCTTGATACGAGTGTTGCTCAGTCAGGCCCGTATGAAAGCCGAGCATCTCTGCGTGATAGTGCCACCATGATGCAAAGGGATTTGAGGACCATTGACGATCCCACCCACGTGCACTCGCAAACCATCCACTCCATGTAGAGATATAAATTGCGACTGGGAGCAATCCATATTGTGTAAATCTAATGAGAGTTGGTCTGATGATTTGCTTTCCAGAGTGCGAGGTAAAGCTTTGGTAAAGCGAGATGGTTCCGATAACGAATAAGAAATAGAGTGCACTCCACTTTGTTCCCATCGCCAAACCAATCGCGATGGCTGCATACCAGTGGAGTTCTTGATGCCAAAAATATACGGCAAGTAACACGAAGAAAGTCAGAAAGAGATCCAATAGAGCGGTCCGTGAATGTACAAGCATCATTCCATCCATCGCCATCAAAGCTGCACCCATTGCAGTTAGAACTGGTGAAAAGAAGAGAACGTGTACAAAACGAGCAAAGAGCAAGATAGTAAGAGTTCCAACTATCGCAGTCGCAAATCTCCAACCAAACTCATTGTCTCCGAAGATCTGCATCCCGAGTGCTATAAGCCATTTCCCAACAGGAGGATGGACGATGAACTCTGGTTGGTCTGCCGATACTTCGACACCAAATTTTAAAAAATCTCGAGCTCCATCAACGTAATAGACCTCATCAAAGACATAACCCTTGGGCCGTGAAAGATTGATTAGACGTAGTGCCAAGGACATGAGCGCGATTACTATCGGAGCAAGCGCGGTGACCATATGAGTAATCGTATGGGCTCAAATGAGGGAAATTACTGAGATGATTGCTCAATGGCGCTTATCTTGGCTGCGACCCCACTCGGTAACCCCGGTGATGCAAGCCCACGTCTGAGGGCGGCCATTGAGAGTGCGACTCTTATCGCCGCTGAAGATTCGCGTAGATTTCACCGCCTTTGTGCAGATATTGGAACCACGTTCAGCGCCAAAGTGCTCTCTTTTTTTGAGGGTAATGAAGATGAGCGGACACGTGAACTATTGGAACAACTACAAAACGGTGCAACAGTATTAATCGTCTCAGATGCCGGCATGCCCACGATTAGCGATCCAGGTTTTCGCCTGATGCGGGCTGCGATTGAACTCGGGATCGAGGTCAGTGTGATTCCAGGTCCGAGTGCGGTGACAATGGCAGTCACCTTATCTGGTCTGCCCACAGACCGATTCACATTTGAGGGCTTTCCTCCCCGCGCAGGCGGGGCACGAGCATCTGCCTTTGAAAAACTTCGACATGAAGAGCGCACAATGGTCTTCTTCGAGGCGCCACATCGCTTAGGTGATTGCCTAGTCGATGCGATTGCAGTATTTGGTGCAGATCGACGCGGTGCAATCTGTCGGGAGATGACAAAGCGATATGAGCAAACGATTCGTGCTCCATTAGCCGAGCTCTCATTATGGGCCGATAACAATGAGGTGCTGGGAGAGATCACCCTGGTCATCTCGGGAGCAAAAACCGACTCAGCAACTATGACGGCTGAAGAGATGGTTGCTCGTGTTCGTGAGTTTGAGAGTGCAGGTATGGATCGTAAAGCAGCGATCGCATCCGTGGCACAAGAGTTTGGTATCGCTAAGCGATTAGTTTATGCAGCCGTAGTCGATGCGAATAAGATGAGCCTGTGACCAAGTCCTTTTATCTCACGACGCCGATTTACTACGTCAACGATGCCCCTCATATTGGTCACGCCTACACAACCGTTGCCGGTGATGTCCTTACCCGTTGGCATCGTCAGAAGGGGGAGTCAGTCTGGTTTCTGACTGGCACCGATGAGCACGGCCAAAAGGTGATGCGCACTGCCGAGGAGAACAATACGGTGCCACAGCTCTGGGTAGATCGATTGGTGCGCGATGCATGGAAGCCCAACTGGGACGCTCTAAATATCGCCAACGATGACTTCATACGCACAACTGAAGAGCGTCATACAGTGAGAGTTCAAAAATTTCTACAATCCCTGAAAGATTCTGGGCATATTTATGAGGGAAAGTATGAAGGTCCCTACTGTGTCGGCTGCGAAGAGTTCAAACTGCCCGGTGACCTTATTGAGATTGATGGCCAAAAATGCTGTCCTACTCATAGTAAGCCGATTGAACTAGTGAATGAAAATAACTGGTTCTTTAAACTATCAGGGTTTTCGCAGCGCTTACTTGAGCATTACCGCGCTAACCCAGATGCCTGTGCGCCAGAGAGTGCACGCAATGAGGTGATTGCTTTTTTAGAGAGTGGGGTCTCAGACTTATCTATCTCACGTTCCACATTCGACTGGGGAATCCCCGTCCCTTGGGATACCAATCAAGTTGTGTATGTATGGTTTGATGCGCTCTTAAATTATGCAACGGCAGTTGGCCTTACCGATACCCCAGATAGTGAGGGGGGTAAAAAATTCGCAAGTACCTGGCCAGCCGATGTGCACTTAGTTGGTAAGGATATTTTGCGATTCCATGCAGTCATCTGGCCAGCGATGCTCATTGCGGCAGGTATTGAGGTACCCAAGAAAGTATTTGCCCATGGTTGGTTGCTGGTGGGTGGTGAGAAGATGAGTAAGAGTAAGTTGACTGGGATCGCACCGAAAGACATCACCGATCATTTTGGTATCGATGCATTTCGCTACTACTTTCTGCGAGCAATACCATTTGGTAGTGATGGCTCGTTCTCATGGGAGGACATGTCGGCGCGCTACACATCTGAGCTAGCCAATGATTTTGGTAACTTGGTATCTCGTTCAGCTGCGATGATCGAGAAATACTGTGATGGTCGCCTACCTGCTGTAAGCCATGATGTGGCTCTTGAGGCAGAGCTTGTGAAGGCGGTGGCCCAGGCCGACTCAGCGATTTGCGCTCTAGATTTTCAAGGCGGCATCCTTGCAATTATGGAGTTTTGCAAGACGGTCAATGGTTATGTGACTGAAAAAGAGCCCTGGATCTTGGCGAAGGATCCAGCAAATGAAAGTGCATTGAATGAGATTTTATATAACACTGCCGAATCACTTCGCGCTCTTGCCGTCCTATTAAATCCGCTTATGCCATCAACGTGTGAGATTTTGTGGGACAGTTTGGGCGCACAGACAGTCTTGGGAGATCTCTCTGCCCAAAAAATCGATGATGTCGCACGATGGGGTCAATTACCGCAAGGTGTGACTGTTACGAAGGTTGCATCTTTGTTCCCTCGCTTAGAGGATAACGTTTAAGAGATATGGCCGATCGCCACACCCGCGATAGTGATCGCAAACAAGCACCTTTGCCAGAGCCCTTACCTGTTCCAACCGTAGATTCACATGCTCATATGGAGATCATCACCGACACCGCACCTGATTCAGCCGAGGTTGGCGAAGTGATTGCTCAAGCACGATCAGTCAATGTTGATCGTATAATCCAAGTTGGATATTCGGCAGAGCAATCACGGTGGTGTGTAGCTGCGGCAGAGAAATGGAGAACCTCTGTATTGGCCACAGTTGCCCTGCACCCAAACGAGGCTCCCATAGTCGCTGATCTAGAGGCAGATCTTGCGATCATCGCCGAACTTGCCCACCATCCACGTGTACGTGCAATCGGAGAGACAGGACTCGATTATTTTAGAACTCCTCCAGAGCTTAGAGGACGCCAACAAACCTCATTCAAATGGCATATTGAATTAGCAAAGAAGACCAACAAAGCATTGGTCATCCACGATCGCGACTCGCATGATGATATTTTGTCGATTCTGCTCGAGGTTGGTGCTCCACCAAACGTCATCTTCCACTGTTTTTCAGGTGATGTAGGTATGGCAAAGGTATGTATCGAGCGCGGCTATCTACTCTCATTTGCAGGCACTGTGACCTTCAAAAATGCTCCTGGCCTGCGAGAAGCACTCAAGTTGGTTCCTATGGATCAGTTATTGGTCGAGACTGACTCACCATTTTTGGCACCAATGCCACACCGGGGAGCGACTAATACACCCGCTCAAGTCGCACATATCGTGCGTGCGATGGCCTTAGAGCGTAAGTGCGATGTAGGCGAACTAGCCTTGGCATTGGGCAATAACGCCGAACGAGTCTTTGGCTCATTCACCTCATGAGCCTGCTCGGAGCTGCCGCGATTCGCGAATTAGCAGCAGCCTTAGATTTAAAACCCTCAAAATCGCTAGGTCAAAACTTTGTTATCGATTCAAATATCTGTACCAAGATTGTACGTATCGCAGGTGTCACTCAAGATGACATCGCATTGGAAATCGGTCCGGGTCTGGGATCATTGACCTTAGCGTTGCTAGAGAGCGCCGCATCGGTCATCGCAGTTGAGATTGATCATCGCCTCGCGACAGCGCTCCCATTAACAATCTCACGATACAGCGAACATCCTGAAAATTTGACAGTAATACACGCAGATGCACTCTCCTTGGAAGAGCTTCATATTCAACCAACGGTCTTGGTTGCTAACTTGCCCTATAACGTCTCAGTCCCAGTTCTTCTGCATCTCTTAGAGAGGTTTCCAACGCTTCGCTCAGGGGTTGTCATGGTGCAGGCAGAGGTCGCAGATCGCCTTGCGGGTAATCCCGGTACAAAGGAGTATGGCGTTCCATCGCTTAAAGCGGCGTGGTGGGCCGAAGTTAAGGCAGCGGGTTCGGTCTCGCGCTCGGTTTTCTGGCCAGTACCAAATGTGGATTCAAAGCTCGTCGCATTCACACGCCGTGCCAGCCCAGGTGATGAGAGCCTGCGTAGAAAATGCTTTGCAATAATCGATGCAGCATTTGCCCAACGCCGAAAAATGTTGCGCTCTGCCCTCTCCTCTTTGTATGGCTCATCTGCGGCGGCAGAGGAGATTCTGATACGAGCAGGTATCGATCCGACTCTACGTGGAGAGGCTCTTGAGATCTCAAGTTTTTATTCCATAGCGTTATCTGAACCTGACAATGTCTAGCCAAGGCAATAAGGTCAACTCATGCCAGTCAAGAGCGTGACCGTACGCGTTCCCGCAAAGGTCAATCTGCAACTTTCAGTCGGCCCACGTGAGACCGATGGCTTTCACAACGTTGTCAGTGTCTTTCAAGCGATCTCAATCTTCGATGATGTCACTGTGACTTTTAGCCCTCCAAAGAGTGGTTTGACTATCTCATTAGTGGGAGATCAGACACACGGGGTTCCACAAGATGACAGTAATTTAGCGATGAAAGCAATTACATTACTTGCCAAAGAGTATGACTTAGAGATTGATGCCCACATTGAAATCAAGAAGTCAATTCCAGTCGCAGGAGGAATGGCTGGGGGAAGTGCAGATGCAGCGGCAGCAATCGTCGCGATAGATTATTTATATTCTCTCGGAATGAGCCGTGAGGAGATGTCAGAGATTGCTGCACAGTTAGGAAGTGATATCCCATTCATGTTAAGTGGAGGGACTGCGATAGGAACAGGACATGGTGATCAATTAACTGCAGCACTCTCACGCGGCACTTATCACTGGGTTTTAGCCCTATCCAGTGTTGGTCTATCTACGCCAGCCGTTTACAACGAGTGCGATCGCTTGAGATCAGAGTCTGAGATTATCGAGCCACAAACTAACGAGCATCTCATGCAGGCACTCTTAGCTGCTGATGCAAAGTCAGTCGGTAAATATCTGATAAATGATCTACAAGCGGCGGCATGTTCATTGCGCCCGGCGCTGCGATTGGTTTTAGATGTTGGTCAAGAGTATGGAGCCCTTGGTGCACTGGTCTCTGGCTCTGGCCCAACCGTTGCATTCTTAGTAAGTGATGAAGAGGCGGGTCTTGATTTAGCGGTGGCGTTAACGGCGAGTGGTGTCGTAGGAAGCGTTGTGCGCGCATTTGGACCAGTTGTGGGGGCGAAAGTTCTCTCCTAATTTCAGAGGCATTGGTCGCAAGCACTGGCTTTATAAGGGAGAATATAGGTTCCGCCATTGTGTAGTGGCTAGCACATGGGCCTTTGAAGCCCAGGGTCCAGGATCGATACCTGGTGGCGGAGCGATAGGATTCATGTGTGGCCGTAGAGACCGTGATAATTCTTGCAGCAGGTGACGGAACACGGATGAAATCAGAGCAGGCAAAGGTTCTTCATACCGTTGCTGGTCGCTCATTACTTGGACATGTACTCGCCGCAGTTGATCACCTTAAGCCGGCGCAGACACGCGTCGTCGTCGGAGCCGATCGAGAGAGTGTTCAGGAACATATCGCCCAGATTGCCCCATCTGCAATAACTATTGTTCAAGAACGGCGCGGTGGAACAGGCCATGCAGTTCAGTTAGCCCTGAGCGGTGAAGCCTTTCGGGGCACAACTCTGGTCTTAGCCGGTGATACGCCGATGCTCACAGGCCAGTCACTTGCGGCATTCCTAGAGGCGCATATCAATGGAAAATTTAGTGCATCGGTTTTGACCACCGAACACCCTGATCCAACAGGATATGGGCGCATCATCCGTGATGATAATGGTGAGCTCTCTCGCATCGTTGAAGAGCGAGATGCCTCTGATGATGAGAGATTCATCTGTGAGATTAATTCAGGAGTTTACGCATTCGATAGTGTCAAATTAGCAGGCTCCATTGGAGAGATTACAGATACAAATTCACAAAAAGAGTTGTATCTGACCGATGTCATTGGAATCTTAAAGCGTAAGGGTGAGTCGATCGCCGCAGTTATGATTGATGATTTTACCGAGATTCTCGGAGTCAATGATCGTGTGCAACTAGCTGAAAGTGCCGCGCTATTGCGTGATCGCATCAATGATAAGTGGATGCGCGAGGGAGTGACGATTATCGATCCCACGACAACATGGATAGATATCACGGCCAAGCTCTCCCATGATGTGACTATTCATCCTGGCAGCACCATTATGGGTACGACCACGATCGCTAAAGGTGCCGTCATCGGCCCGCGCACGACCTTGAAAGACTGTGTTGTGAAGCAGGGTGCATCGGTCCTTGAATCTATTGCTATCAACTCTGTGATTGGCATGTCTGCGACAGTGGGGCCATTCACCTATCTGCGTGATGGCACAGTGCTCGGTGATAGCACAAAGGCCGGGGCATTTGTTGAGATAAAGAATACGACGGTTGGCACGGGATCAAAAGTCCCACATCTCTCATATGTTGGTGATGCCACTATCGGTGAGGGCAGCAATATTGGTGCAGCGACGATCTTCGTCAACTATGACGGTGAAAATAAGCACCACACAACAATTGGTGATCATGTGCGTATCGGAAGTGACACGATGCTCGTAGCACCAGTGGCTATTGGTGATGGCGCATATACGGCGGCCGGATCTGTGATAACCGAGGATGTCCCAGCGGGTGCGATCGGTGTTGGCCGAGCCAAGCAGAGAAATGTAATAGATTGGGTCCTGCGCAAGCGTGCAGGCAGCAAATCTGCTCAGGCGGCCGAGGCAAGGAAAAAGAAGGGCTAAACATGGGAGAGATCCGGTTATCTTCTGAGAAGCGCTTACGCTTATTTTCAGGACGCGGATATCCCGAACTAGCAGATGATGTCGCCTCTGAATTAGGTGTGGAGTTAACACCAACATCTGCATATGACTTTTCGAATGGTGAGATCTTTGTCCGCTTTGAGGAATCTGTTCGCGGCTGCGATGCATTCGTCTTGCAAAGTCACTCGGCTCCGGTCAATAAGCAGATCATGGAACAACTGATAATGGTCGATGCTCTTAAGCGGGCATCAGCTAAACGGATCACTGTCGTCACCCCCTTTTATGGCTATGCACGTCAAGATAAGAAGCATCGTGGACGTGAGCCGATATCTGCGCGCTTAATGGCCGATCTCTTCAAAACAGCGGGCGCCGATCGCTTGATGGTCGTCGATCTTCATGCATCACAGATTCAAGGCTTTTTCGATGGCCCCGTTGATCATCTCTTCGCACTTCCGATGCTTGCAAACTATGTCGGCAGCAAGGTCGATCGCGCACGCCTGACAATCGTCTCACCAGACTCAGGTCGAGTCCGTGTCGCTGAGCGCTGGTCAGATCTTTTGGGAGGTTGCCCGATCGCCTTTATCCATAAGACTCGTGACCCTCGAGTTCCTAATGAGGCGGTCCTTGGTCGCGTTGTTGGTGATGTGCAAGGGCAGACATGCGTTGTTATCGATGACATGATCGATACTGCTGGCACAATCACGAAGGCAGTGGATGCTTTATTCGAGGCCGGTGCAAAGGATGTCATCGTTGCTGCAACTCATGGGGTCTTCTCTGGTCCAGCATCTGAGCGGCTACGTGATTGCAAGGCATCTGAAGTTGTCATAACGAACACACTTCCGATCACAGATGAACAGAAGTTTGAGGGCCTCACAGTCTTATCAATTGCACCACTGATTGCACGGGCGATTCGCGAAGTCTTCGAGGATGGTTCGGTCACAAGCCTCTTTGATGGCCATTCCTAAGCGCAATTTGCTTAATCTGTACTCACCAGGCTAATCTTTGGCCTGTTCCGGCGAGGGTGTGAAAGTACTTCCGTAATCGACGGTTTAGGATTCGAATCCTCACTGGAACTTTGTGTTGAAACCGAAGTTTTCACTAGA
Source organism: Candidatus Planktophila sp. (assembly GCA_013205535.1). GTDB lineage: Bacteria > Actinomycetota > Actinomycetes > Nanopelagicales > Nanopelagicaceae > Planktophila. Next base: position 12,541 of record JABMMN010000060.1, on the reverse strand, counting down.
GGAGTAATTTAAAATGGCAGAGATCACTATCAATGGTGTTGTTCGTACCGAATTTGGTAAGGGCGCATCACGTCGTGCACGTCGCGATGGTTTGGTCCCAGCCGTCATCTACGGTCATGGCGAGAAGCCTCAGCACATAACCCTTCCGGCTCGCGAACTTGGCGTTGCCTTGAAGCAGTCAAACGTCTTGCTCGACATCGTTATCGATGGAAAGACCGAGCTAACCCTGCCTAAGGCGATTGTTCGACACCCTCTCAAGCAGATCCTTGAGCATGTAGATCTAGTGCTTGTTCGTCGTGGAGAAAAAGTCGTTGTCTCCGTCCCAGTCCACGCCACGGGCGAGTACGACCGCGATGGAATTCTTGAGCATGTTAACAACACAATCGATGTTTTGGTCGAAGCAACTGCAATCCCTAGCTTCCTTGAACTCGATATCACCGGACTCGCAGCGGGTCTATCCCTTTACGCTGGCGATGTCGTGCTTCCTGCAGGAGTCGTTCTCGAATCAGATCCAAAGATGATCGTTGTTCACATCTCAGAGCGCTCAACTATCGTTGAGGAAGTTGCCCCTGTTGTCGTGGCAGCCGATGCGAGCGCTGAAGCACCTGCAGCTGATGCCGAGAAGAAAGACTCTTAACCCTTACGATTGGTCGTATGGTGTGGTTAGTAGTCGGACTCGGTAACCCTGGAGATCAATACTCTGCCACACGCCATAATGTAGGACAGATGGTGATCGATGAGCTCCTTCATCGGCATAAGCTCAAACTCTCTTCGCATAAATCCCGAACCGAGATCGCGGCCTATAAATTAGGTATTGGCGATGACACTGAGTCGATTATTCTTGCAAAATCTAAGGGCTACATGAATGAGACGGGCGGTCCCCTCAAGGCACTTGCAAATTTTTACTCAGTTCAGACTGATGCGATCATCGCATTACATGACGAGCTCGATATTGGATTTTCTACGATTCGTTGCAAGTTTTCAGGTGGCGATAATGGACACAATGGACTCAAATCAATGACCTCTGCCTTTGCAACGCCAGAGTATTTTCGAGTACGACTTGGGATTGGACGGCCCATGGGTCAACAAGATCCAGCCGACTTCGTCCTTAAGGCCTTTTCAAAGGTTGAACAGGCCGATTTGGGCGAGTTCATTGTGCGTGGTGCAGATGTAGTTGAATCTCTAATCACACGAGGACTTGAGCACACTCAAAGCACCTTCAATAGTTAGTGATCAACCAGTATTTCGCAGGCCAGCAGCCACACCGTTGATCGTAAGCAGTAAGGCCCGCTGCAGGATCGGATCAGGCGCGCCTTGTGCCTGCCTTACACGCTTGAGCAGGTTTATCTGCAGCAAGTGAATCGGTGAAAGATATGCATCACGAACAGCTAGTGTGCGTGCCAAAATTGCCTGGTCGCCAAGAAGTGACTCTTTTTTGGTGAGTAGCAGAATCTCAGATACCGTCAGATCAAACTCGGCCTGTATCGTATCTAGGAAGTGATGCAGGTTCGCAGGTACAAGAGCATCCACATATCCACGAGCAAGAGATAAATCGGTCTTAGCCAAAGTCATCTCAACATTACTGATGAAGGTATGAAAGAAGTGCCACTGTGCAAGCATGGTAGTAAGGACTTCGGATTTACCTGCTTGGCGGGCGGCTTTAAGACCAGAGCCAACACCGAACCAACCCGGCACAATCTGACGCGATTGCGTCCAACCAAATACCCAAGGTATGGCGCGTAGTGCATCAAGCCCACCTTTGGCATCGGGACGACGTGATGGACGTGAGCCTAGGAAGAGATTTCCTAACTGCTCAACCGGTGTGGATGCATAGAAATAAGCTGGTAGGTCATCGTGCTCGATCAACTCTCGATATGTAGAAAAGGCACGATCACTGACCAACTGCATGCACTCATTCCATGTGGCCAAGGCTTGTGGGCTCTGTCGCGGGGCACGATTGAGAACAGTCGCCTCGAGTGATGCAGCAAGAGTCAACTCAACATGCTCGCGGGCAAGTGATGGCAGAGAATATTTATCACTTATGACCTCACCCTGTTCAGTCATCTTGATATGACCATCTACAGATCCCCATGGAAGTGCGATCAGTGCTTCATACGTCGGTCCTCCGCCACGGCCAACTGAGCCGCCACGGCCATGGAACAGGCGCAACTGGACACCATGCCTTCTGGCAACATCGCGTAAAGAGCGCTGAGCACGATGGATCTCCCACTGACTTGTCGCAATTCCTGCATCTTTGTTCGAATCAGAGTAGCCAAGCATGACCTCTTGAAGATCACCGCGAAGAGTGACTATCTGTCGATATGTCGGATCACTCAACAACTGTTCAAGAATCTCACCAGCGGCTCGGAGTTCGGCAACGGTCTCAAGTAATGGAGCAAAGCCGACCAGAGCTACACCCTTTGCGATATTTATAAGTCCAGTCTGAGTCGCAATAACAACGGCTGCAATCAGATCATCGGCGCCTTTGGTCATAGAGACGATATAGGTTTCGATGGCTTCAGGACCAAATCGCTCGATTAAATCTGCGATTGCGATAAAGGTATCGAGAACCCTCTTTCCATTCGTATCTAGAGCAGTTGTATCCAGGCTTACCCCAGATTTCAACAACCCACTGAGAATCTCAAACTTGTGTGTATGTGACTTTTCTAGATACCCCTCAACATTGAGTATTTGATTGAGAAGAGAGTGATGGGCATCTGAGTGCTCACGAACATCCAAAGTTGCATGAGTGATTCCAAAGGCTGCAACGGTACGAATAGTGCGCTCTAGAAGGCCCGTGGCGATTAGTTCACCCTTATGCTCAAAGAGGGAGTCACGCATCAGGCTCAGATCAGATAGTAGCTCAGCGGTATCTTTATAATCACGGTGGGGAACATGCGCAGTATTCTTTGCGTGACGATCACGTGTCATAGCAAGGCGATGCACGATCGCAGTTGCCTTGAGTCGATAGGGCTCCTCGGCATTTAATCGCAAGAAGCGCCCCTCAAACTCAGGAATATGTGCCAGATCTCTCTCTACCGATGCCGATAGTTCGGCGGTTGCACCTACGATCCTTGTCGAGACTGAGAGCAGTTGGCGCAGAGAATCCATTGCAGCAATAGTCACTCTGATCGCATGGCCCACCTGTAAAACCATGGCATCGGTTGTTACCTGCGAAGTGATATTCGGGTTTCCATCACGATCTCCGCCGATCCAACTACCGAAGGAGAGTGGGCGGGCGGTAACCGGTAGGTCGACTCCGATACGTTTTATCTCCCGCGCAAACTCATCCAGAACCTCAGGCACTGTCACTCGGAACAAGTCATCGAGGTAATACAGAGCATTCATCGCCTCATCGAGGGGCTCGGGACGATCCAATCGAAGCTCATCGGTCTGCCATAACAGGTCAATCGTCTCGGCTAAGCGTTGTGTCTGCGCTGGATCTTGTGGATTATCAAGGAGCTCCACAATGCGACCCATTTTATTCAAAACCGATCTACGTGCTGCCTCGGTTGGATGTGCGGTAAAGACTGGGCGTACGGACATCTCCTTGATCCACTGTGCAACTTGCTCTTGGGTTAACTCGTGACCAGGGATCTGTGCAACCAATGCCGCTTGGATCTTATCCACCGCACGTGCGATCCATGATCCTCCTGCTATCCGAGAGTTAGCGATGACGCGAGATCGGTGGACCTGCTCTGCAACATTGGTGAGGTGAAAGTAGGTGCTAAAGGCACGTGCCAACTGCACTGAATCTTGAGTGGATAGTTTTGCGAGTAATTCATTACCGCCACCCTCTCGCACGGCTTTACGAACATTTTCGACAAGGGTGAGAAGCTCTGGACCCTCTTGGCGAACAAGGGTCTGCCCTAATAGATCGGCCAATCGGCGCACATCGGCGCGAAGGTCGGCATCATCTGCTGCAACCGCGATTGGCTGAGTGGTCATTGCTCAATACTCTCAGGTAAGAGGGTCTGCTCAAAATAAATTAGACTCTTCATGCACGCCCCCTCCCTTTGGGAGTTGGGGCCTATGGACGTTTGGGGGTGCTTCTTATGCGCGGATTAATTGGCGCTCTTCCTCAACCGACCGATGCATCTCACATAGTGGCACCCACTGCGATGTATCCATTCTTACTTGCAGCACGGGCTGCGAACACGCCCCTTCTTGTAATAACAAGTTCAAGTAGAGGCGCAGAGGATCTGGTCCACGAACTTCGCGAACTGCATGGAAACGTCTTTGAGTTTCCAGCTTGGGAGACCCTGCCGCACGAGCGTTTGAGTCCACGCAGCGATACAGTCGCACGCAGAATCTCGACGATTTATTCCCTCAAAGAAAAACAAAGTACTAATCCCATCGTTGTGACGCCAGTACGAGGTGCGATCCATCGCATCATCGGATCCCTTGGAGAAGCAGAGTTGATGAGGTTAGAGGTTGGACAAGAGCGCTCACTTGATTTGCTCGTACGCCATCTAGCAAATTGTGCATATTCACGGACAGATCTAGTCGAGCGCAGAGGCGAGTTTGCGGTGCGTGGGGGAATCATCGATCTCTTTCCACCACTGGGTGCACACCCCATTAGGATCGATTTCTTTGCAGATGAGATCGAAGATATGAGTTACTTCGAGGTGGCAGATCAGAGAACATTCGAAGCGGTCAGTGGTGCTATCGAGATATATCCCTGTCGTGAGTTTTTGATAACTCCAGCTATTAAAGCCGATGCCCATGAGCTCAAAGAGAGCCTCCCTGGAGCAAGAGAGTTATTGGAGAAAATCAGTGAGGGCATCTCATTTGAGGGCATGGAGTCACTGATACCACTTTTGATTCAAGAGACTGCGACCATCATGGATCGGATGCCAGTAAATACTCAGGTTGTCTTTATTGATGGTGAACGAATCAGATCTCGAGCCAGTGATCTGCTTGCAACAAATGAGGAGTTTCTCCATGCATCGTGGTCGAATGCGGCCTATGGCGCTCTCGCACCGATTCATGATGGCTCTGGTACCTATATGTCATGGGAGATTTTCAAAGCCGAGCTTGCGCAATGTGGTTTTAACTCAGTAAATATCGCAGCTTTTGGTAGTGACCTGGCTCCGGATACGACCTTTTTGGATTACCAAGCAATAGATCCAATGCGTGCAGATATCGATCGCACGATTGAGGCCCTACGCAACGCCATTGAGGCCCATTTCAGTGTCGTTTTTGCAACGCATGGACATGGAATGTTAGAGCGCTATGCCGCCATTTTTCGTAACGCGGATTTACCAGTTCACATCATCGAAAAATTAGATATGAAGCCGGCTAAAGATGGCCTGTATCTAACGACCTCGGTCATTGCCCATGGCTTTAAGAGCGAGAGTGATCAGATTTTCTTCATGACCGAGCGCGATTTGACGGGCAGTAAGGGCAGTGTGCGAGATGGAGTACCTCTGCCATCAAAGCGTAAGGCCGCTATCGATCCACTGGAGTTACGTGTAGGTGATTTCGTCGTGCACGAACAGCATGGCATCGGACGCTACCTTGAATTAGTCCAGCGCACAGTCGCTGATATCACGCGCGAATATCTCGTCATTGAATATGCATCTGCCAAACGTGGTCAGCCCGGGGATCGCATCTTCGTTCCTACCGATGTACTCGAGCAGGTAAGTAAATATGTCGGCGGAGAGGCTCCGACCGTGCATCGAATCGGTAGTGGTGAATGGCAAAAGGCCAAGGGTCGTGCACGTAAGGCGGTGCGAGAGATTGCAGGTGAGCTCATCCGCTTATACGCCGCACGGACAAGCTCTCCTGGCTTTGCCTTCTCATCTGATACTCCTTGGCAGCGCGAGTTAGAGGACTCCTTCTCTTATATCGAGACACCGGATCAACTCTCGACGATTAATGATGTAAAGGCGGATATGGAGCGTCCATATCCCATGGATCGAATCATCTGTGGTGATGTCGGCTACGGAAAGACCGAGATCGCTATTCGAGCCGCTTTCAAAGCGGTACAAGATGGCAAGCAAGTGGCCGTACTCGTACCAACAACACTGCTTGTGCAGCAACACACAAAGACATTTACTGAACGTTATGCCGGCTTTCCATTAAAGGTTGCCGGACTCTCTCGCTTTAATTCAGCCAAGGAGAGCAAGGAGGTCATTGATGGACTACTCACAGGAGTAGTCGATGTCGTCATCGGTACCCATCGCCTTCTCTCGAGTGATGTCATCTTTAAAGATCTAGGTCTAGTAGTCGTCGATGAAGAGCAGCGCTTTGGGGTCGAGCAGAAGGAGGCGCTCAAGAAAATGCGCACAACTGTAGATGTCCTGGCGATGTCGGCTACTCCGATTCCGCGAACACTAGAGATGGCAGTTACAGGGATCCGTGAGATGTCCACGATCACAACACCGCCTGAAGAGCGCCATCCGATCCTGACATATGTAGGCCCTACCGAAGAGGGACAGATCAGTGCAGCGATTCACCGCGAACTATTACGGGATGGGCAGATTTTCTACCTTCACAACCGTGTAGAGACAATCGATCAAGCGGCATCGCGCCTGCAAGCCCTTGTCCCCGAGGCACGTATACGAATCGCACATGGACAGATGAGTGAGAACACACTTGAGGATGTCATCTTAGGTTTTTGGAACCGTGACTTTGATATTTTAGTGAGTACGACAATTGTTGAGAGTGGATTGGATATCCAAAATGCAAACACTCTTATTGTTGAGCGTGCAGATAGATTTGGTCTCTCACAGTTACATCAGCTGCGCGGTCGCGTTGGGCGCGGTCGCGAGCGAGCATATGCATACTTTCTCTATCCGCCCGATCAGCCTCTATCTGAGTTAGCACTCGAGCGCCTGACGACGATCGCGGCAAACACGGACTTAGGATCTGGAATGCGAGTTGCACTCAAAGATCTTGAGATTCGTGGGGCAGGAAATCTCTTAGGTGGTGAGCAGTCAGGGCATATCGCCGATGTGGGCTTCGATCTATATATGCGTATGGTGGGAGAGGCGGTCAATGATTACAAGGCTGGCATCCTTGAAAGGCAGGAGAAGATAAGTGAGTGTAAAGTCGAGCTCCCAATCAACGCTCACTTATCGATTGAGTATGTACCAGGTGAGCGGCTGCGTCTTGATCTCTATCGCCGCCTTGCAGATGTTAAGAACAGCGGGGATGTCGAATCAATTGGCGCTGAATTATTAGATCGTTTTGGTGAGCTTCCGACACAGGCACAGGCCCTCTTAGGTGTTGCATCACTGCGCGCACGGGCCAAGGCCGCTGCGCTCACTGAGGTCGTTGTCCAAGGAAAGTATTTGCGCCTTGCACCCTTGGTCTTACCCGAGTCAAAACAGTTGCGCCTCTCACGTCTGTATCCAGGTTCACTCTATAAAGCCGCTTCAAGTACGGTATTGGTAGCCCTCAGAAGCAACAATTCATGGAATCCGTCTGAGAGTGCGCCGGTAATAGTGGATACTTCTCTTCTGGCCTGGGCTATCGAGGCCGTCGACCAATTGAGCGGACCACTGAAAGAGAGTTCATAGTGAAAAAATTTCTAGCTGTATCGGGTCTAGTCTCTGCCCTCATTCTCACGGGCTGCTCGCAGGTGGGAGCCGCTGCAACTATCGGTGGCACAAAGATTACTCAGGCCACTGTGCAGTCGAGTATCGATTCGATTCTGAGCGCTCGCGCCGGGGTGGACACATCTCAGATGCAGTTAGAGACAGGCCAGGCCCTTAATCTGGGCCAGCTCCGTTTTCATTTATTAACACTCCTCTTGCGCAAGACAGGTGAGGAGCTCAAACTCTCAGTATCAAAGGCAGAGATAGATACTCGACGCGCAGAAATCATCGAACAAGTCGGTGGCGAAGCCGGATTACCTAACGCACTCGTGGGCGCAGGTATCGCAGCAGATGATCTTGATATCTACATTGAAGCGATGCTCATGACCGATAAAATCAGTCAAGCAATTACGAGCGGTGGAGTGCCACAGGAGCAGCTTGGGCTTGAAGTCCAAAAACTCATTGTTGCCAAAGCCAAAGAGCTAGGTGTCACTGTCAACCCACGTTATGGAAAATGGGATCCAACAGTGGCCGATGTGATTCCAACCGATAGCGCCAGCCCAGCAGTTACTCCAGCGACCAAGTAATCGACTTAGTAATTTAGTGTGATGCAGGGTTCGCAGCTTCAACGCCTTGTTGAGGTCATGGATCGATTGCGCTCGCCAGGGGGATGTCCGTGGGATGCCGAGCAGACTCATGAATCACTCCTGAAGTATTTACTGGAAGAGTCATACGAGTTTGTCGATGCCGTTCACAGCGGTAATCGCCGTGATATGCGTGAAGAGCTCGGTGATGTCCTTCTCCAGGTCTATTTTCACGCCCGTATCGCTCAAGATGATCGTGAAGATCCATTTAGCATCGAGGATGTTGCACAGTCGATCGCCGATAAGTTAATTCGCCGCCATCCCCATGTCTTTGCAGGACTACAAGTGACTGGCTCTGAAGAGGTAATACAGAACTGGGAAGAGATAAAAAAAGAGGAAAAGGGCCGTACATCGGCCCTTGATGGAGTTGCGATGTCACAGCCTGCACTTGCACTCATCCAAAAGCTCTTGTATCGCGCCTCCCAATATGGTGTTGATGTTGAACTTCCAATCGCCGCTGATCTCAATAGCAAAGCCGATGAGAGCGCAGTTGGACAGGGCCTTCTTGCAATAATCACCTGGGCTAATGCCAATGGAATCGATGCCGAATCTGCGCTGCGCAAGCAGGCCTTGCTTTTAGGCCAACAAATCTCTGCTACCGAATCGCGATAGACTAGGCGCATTCAAGAGTGTGTGATCTCAGCGTTGAGGTCTGAGTTGACCAAAAGTTTGAAGTGAGCAAGGAGACGCGCTATGGCATTGATTGAATCGATTTCAGCCCGTGAAATTCTTGACTCCCGTGGAAATCCAACGGTCGAGGTCGAGATTGAGTTAGATGATGGAACACAGGCCCGTGCTGCAGTACCGAGTGGGGCATCCACTGGTGCATTTGAGGCGGCAGAGCTGCGCGATGGTGGCACACGATATTTGGGTAAGGGCGTAGAAAGTGCGATCGCATTCCTCAACAATGAGATCGCACCAGAGATCATCGGCTTTGACGCCCAAGATCAACGCTTGATCGATAACGCCATGATCGAACTCGATGGCACAAAGAATAAATCTCGCATAGGAGCCAACTCAATTCTTGGAGCATCCTTGGCCGTTGCGAGGGCATCTGCGCAGTCGGTCGATCTCTCGCTCTTTCGCTATCTAGGTGGGCCAAATGCCCATCTACTACCCGTGCCGATGATGAATATTCTCAACGGTGGGGCACATGCAGATACCAACGTTGATATCCAAGAGTTCATGATCGCACCGATCGGTGCACCGACCTTCCGCGAATCCCTGCGCTGGGGGGCTGAGATCTATCACGCCCTCAAAGCGGTCTTAAAGAAGCGCGGACTTGCAACATCTGTGGGTGATGAGGGTGGATTTGCGCCAAATCTAGATAGTAATCGCGCAGCACTCGATCTGATTCTTGAGGCGATCACAGCGGCAGGCTTCAAGCCGGGCAAAGAGATCGCACTTGCGATGGATGTTGCAGCAACCGAGTTCCATGAGAACGGTAAGTACAAGTTTGAAGGCGCCCTGAAGAGCTCTGATGAGATGATCACTTATTACACATCCTTAGTGGATGCATATCCAATCGTCTCGATCGAAGATCCATTAAATGAGGAGGATTGGGCCGGTTGGGGTGCGATGACCAGTGCGCTGGGTTCGCGAATTCAAATAGTTGGTGATGATTTATTTGTTACTAATCCAGAGCGTCTGGCCCGTGGAATCGCAAGCAACACTGCAAACGCCCTTCTTGTTAAGGTCAATCAAATTGGAACTCTGACAGAGACTATCGATGCCGTTGAAATGGCTCACCGTGCCAACTACCGCACGATGATGAGCCACCGATCAGGTGAGACTGAAGATACGACTATCGCCGATTTGGCCGTTGCCCTTAACTGTGGACAGATTAAGACAGGTGCACCGGCACGCACTGAGCGCGTTGCTAAGTACAACCAACTGCTACGAATAGAGGAAGAGCTCCAAGACGGCGCACGCTTTGCCGGTCAAGAGGCCTTTCCTCGCTTCAAGCCTTAAGGCTCGCCAGCGATGGCACGCAGGGGTTTGCAGTTCAAACGTCGTGGCCGTTCTGGCCGCGCTCTTGCACTCTCTGCAATCCTCTTCTTCTTAGCACTCACCCTGGCGCCGCCAATCAAAAACTACTTCACACAACGCGCTCAGATATCGGCCCTGAATGCTCAACTCGTATCCGATAACAAAGCACTCGATGCAGCACGTAAAGAGTTACTGCTCTGGCAAGATCCACAGTATGTGAAGTCGCAGGCACGCGAGCGTCTGCACTTTGTTCTGCCGGGAGAGCGCCAATACATCGTCACTGAGGGCCCAGCGGCAACAACAACTGTGACGACTACGAAGGTTGCTAGCGCTCTTGTCGATGGTCAGCCTTGGTACATGCGTTTAATTGCATCCATCAGTGAATCTGGCAGTTAATGCGAGAGGTATCTCAGGGCGATCTTGATTGTATTCAAAGCCAACTAGGTCGCACACCCCGGGATGTACATGCCATCGCATATCGCTGTCCATGTGGAAAGCCTGCAGTAGTTGAGACACCACCGCGATTAGAGGATGGCACACCCTTTCCAACCTTTTATTATGCAACGTGTCCACGCTTGACCGCCGTTATCTCAACCTTGGAGACGACAGGGTTAATGGGTGAGATGAATGAGCGCTTAGAGAGCGATTCCCAATTAGCAGGTGCCTATCACGCAGCCCACGATGACTACATCGCAGCACGCTCTGCCCTTGGAATCCAAGTCCCTGAGGTCGATGGAGTCTCTGCAGGTGGTATGCCCACGCGTGTGAAATGTCTGCACTCACTTGTTGCTCACTCACTATCTGCCGGCCCAGATGTAAATCCACTCGGTGATGAAGCCCTTGCACAATTACCAGAGTGGTGGACAAACAACCCATGCGAGTAGCGGCAATTGATTGTGGAACCAACTCGATCAGATTACTTATTGCCGATATTGAAGGCAATAATTTACGTGAGGTCATCCGTACTATGGAGATTGTCCGCCTTGGACAGGGAGTGGATGAGACAGGTGCCTTTCACCCCGATGCCATCACTCGCACACTAGCCGCTCTCGATGGCTTCGCACGAGAGATCACAAAGCGTGGAGTAGAAAAGATTCGTTTTTGTGCGACAAGTGCGACACGTGATGCTACAAATCGCCACCTCTTCATCGATGGTGTGCGTGAGCGCCTCGGTATCGAACCTGAGGTAATAAGTGGAGATGAGGAGGCACGACTCTCCTTCATCGGAGCGATCCAGGATTTAAATCCAAGTGACGGCCCGTTCTTGGTCGTTGATATCGGTGGGGGATCAACAGAGTTCGTCTTTGGCACAACCGCGGTTGAATCTGCAAAGAGTGTCAACATCGGCTGTGTGCGCATGAGTGAGCGTCACTTTAAAAGTAATCCTGTGACACATGAAGAGATTGAGTTGGCTCGAAGCGATATTCAAGCAGCGATTGCAGTAGCTGGCGCAGTCGTCCCAATCATGGAAGCTAAAACTCTCATCGCAGTCGCCGGTACTGCAACAACCGTTGCAGCTGCAGCCCTCAATCTTGCTGAGTATGACCGCTATGCGATTCATCTGGCCCGCATCAGTGCGGCACACGTTCATGATGTTGCCTCGATGCTGGCTGGAATGAATCGCAATCAACGCGCAGCACTTGGCTACATGCATCCAGGCCGAGTCGATGTGATTGCAGCAGGTGCGCTTGTGCTCTCTGAGATCATGAAAGCGACGGGGGCCAGCCACTTTGTTGCATCAGAGACAGATATCTTGGACGGGGTTGCACGCTCTATTGCACAGTAAAGCTTCTAGATTTCCAGATTATTAGTGAGAACCACCCGTGTGAGCAAAAGTTTTATTAGTGATCTGCCAGCGACCATCGAGGACACATAATTGAAAATAGTCAGTGAAGGAAAGTGTTCCCCAAAAACCCTCTTCTTTTATTGTTGCAGATGCAGCAGTTCCATCAATCTGGATATCGGAAATCTTTGCGACGAATTTGCCATCATCTCCAGGTGAACCCACCATCAGTCCAACGAAAGCAGTTTTGTCTAGGTCATAGTCAGTTCCTGCCATGGTTCCGAACCATCTAGCACTTGAGTGAAATGCTTCGTTTAACTTATCGGCATTTCCTTTTCCTGCACCATCAATGTATAGATTTAGTAATCGTGTGATTTCGATTAAATCTTTAGACATAATTAGGTCCCTTCAGGTGACCAAAGAAATCAAGTTATTTGGAATTACTCAATGAATCTAGTCCTATAACCATGGCTAAACAATGCTTTTAGTGGGGAAAGCTTGCATTCGCCCCTAGTACACTCGGGAACTCGTGGCCCCGATAGCACAATGGCAGAGGCAGAGGACTTAAAATCCTCCCAGTG
>JABMMN010000059.1 GCA_013205535.1 Candidatus Planktophila sp. | reverse complement strand
TTCTTAGTCCAAATGGATTAAAAATGAACCGGGAGAGTACTTCTCAAACGAGTTTCAAACGCTGAAACCTTTGCCGTACAAGCTTTACAATGATTACACAAACTAATCACAAGGAAACTTTCAGATTCGTCCCTACAACATCCATCGAAGTCCCGCCCGAAAGAGTCGCTGCTCTCCTGAAGTCTGAATGGGAGCTATTCACAAAGCAGACGGGTAAGAGTGCCGAAGAAAGTAAGCGCTCATTTAAATCAATGCCCTTGGGTGTGACCTCCAGTTTTCAGCACTGGGATCCTTATCCAATCTCAATCGTGAGCGCCAACGGCGCCTGGATGAGCGATGTAGATGGACGCCAATTGCTCGATCTCTCTATGGGTTTTGGAGCCATGTTGGTTGGGCACCTCAACCCGAGCGTTATCGCCGAGGTGAAGAGCTCCCTGGAAACCGGCATGCTCTTTGTGACTCCCTCCCCAAGTGCCACCGATGCCGCCGAGCGCATCTGCCGCCGCTTCTCGATCGATCAGGTCCGTTTCACCAATAGCGGGACAGAGTCGACGATGTATGCAACTCGCACAGCGCGCGCTGCGACTGGCAAAGATGCAATCGTCAAAGTCGAGGGTGGCTACCACGGTAGTTACGATCCCTTTGTCGTCTCAGCCAAGCCACCAATCGATGCGATCGGAGAGGCCAGCGATCCAATCGCCTATGTACCGGCCGGGATTGTGCCTGGTGAGATCTATGTTGTGCCCTACAACGATGCCGATGCCCTCGAGCGCTGCTTTGAAAAGCACGCTGAGAAGATCGCCTGCTTCATCGTCGAGCCCGTTATCGAAAACCTTGGGATCATTTTGCCGGATGAGGGCTATCTGGAGCGGGTGCGCGAACTCTGCGATGAATACGACATCGTTCTCATCTTCGATGAGGTCAAAACAGGATTAACTGCCGGACATCAAGGCGCTGCCCAGCGCTTGGGTGTCGTCCCAGATCTCATCACACTTGCAAAATCAATCGGTGGTGGACTCACTCTGGCCGCATTCGGTGGCAAGAAGAAGTACATGGATGCTGTGACCAACGGCAAGATGGCCCACTTCGGAACTTTTAACGGCAATCCCCTTGCGATGGCAGGTGTTCGCGCCGTCGACAAAATCTGCACACAAGAGGCATTGGCAGTTGCTGAGGCCTTTAACCAACAGGCGTTGGACCGCATCAGTGAGATCATTGAAGAGTTCGCGCTTCCAGCACACACAGTGGGTTTTGGCGTCAAAGGCTGCATCACATGGTCAACGACACCACTTCGCAATTATCGCGATTACAAAGCCACAGACTTTGCTATCGCCGAACTCTCTTGGCTATGGTCAATCAACCGTGGAATCATCACACCTCCAGGCTTAGACGAGCAGTGGCTGATCTCTCTAGCTCATGGTCAAAAAGAGATAGACATACTCGTTGAGGATTTCCACGAGTTTGCCAAAGCGCTTCGGGCATAGTTACGGACTTCTTAAATGGTGATGATTAATACTGTGGCCCTGGTCGCAATTTTTATCATCCTTATCGTCTCTTTGATAATGAGTAGTGCTTTTTTCATTCTGAATGGACAGCTTGAGAATCAAAACGAGCGATTAAAGCTCTTATTGGAAAAGAATAAGATCGAGCTTTAGTTTATCTATACTCTCTCTCACCAAGTTCACTCAAGTACCTCAAGCATGGTTCTAACAGCCCTTACCATCTGATCTAGGGGCATAGTAGGCAATCCAGGGAACTCCTCTGCCTGCTCATCCATCAGTGGAACATGTACAAAACCGCTGCGAACCTTTGTACCCTTTAACTTGTCTTGAACAACATAGAAGATGTGATTACATAAGAAAGCACCTGCACTAAGTGAGACTGCCGCGGGTACACCAGAGGCGTTAATTGCATCGACAAACTCTTTAATAGGCAAAGTACTTTCATAAGCGATAGGGCCCCCAACAATAATTGGCAGATCGCTACGAAGCATTCCTTCATTATCTGCAAGACGGGCATCATCTAAGTTAATTGCTATGCGTTCAGGAGTTATCTGTGTGCGCCCCTCTGCCTGGCCCAAAGAGATAACAACATCCGGTTTGTGTTCCTCGATTAAGGCCAGAAGCACGGCTGCAGAGCGTGTGTATGCCACAGGCAAGATAGCTGTAACAATATTGTCACCACTGATCTGTTTAACTATTTCACCCGATGGATTAAGTGCTGCCTCTCCAAAGGGTTCAAAACCTGTCAGCAACACCTTAATCATGGAGGGATTCTATAGAAAGAAGAAAAGCCCCCGGTGTGAAAGGCACCGAGAGCTTAACTTGTGCGCGCGAAGGGATTCGAACCCCCAACCTTCTGATCCGTAGTTTC
>JABMMN010000012.1 GCA_013205535.1 Candidatus Planktophila sp. | reverse complement strand
CGCAGAAAACCCGCTCGGTTTTGGCCAAACATTTGTTGGGCCCGTCGCACTCGAAATCACCGACCATAATCTCTTATGGACCGAGGTGGTTATGCCGATCCAATTAGTTTAAAACCAACTAGCTCGGTGAGTACTGAGATGTCACCTTTGAACTCAGTCAATGGTGCAGTCCAAATCCTACCCGTAACGACCCGGTGCAAACTACCGTCCAACCAGGCGCAAAAGCCCCCAAGATGTGATTCGAAGGATCGCCTCAATCGCGATAGAGATCGACATCTTGCTCGCTCCGTGTGCCCGATCGATAAAAGTGATGGGAATCTCCCCTATCGAAGCCCCGCATGCGATAGCCCTGCGAGTCATCTCGATCTGAAAACAGTAGCCCTCACTCCTGATCGTTTTTATCTCCATCTTACGTAATAGCTCTGTGCTGTATATCCGAAGGCCCGATGTTGAATCTTTCACATCAAGTGATAGCAAGGTATTGGCATATGTATTTGCCGCCCTTGAGAGGTACTCACGAAACTTACTCCAATTTTCGATTGCGCCATCACTGACCCAGCGAGAACCGATTAACAGATCACTTGAACCAATCCACTCCATCATTGTGACCAAATCACTCACTCTGTGAGAGCCATCGGCATCCATTTCAATCACGTTTACATAAGCGCGATCAAGTGCGATCGCAAAGCCGGTGCGATAAGCACTTCCCAATCCCAATTTCGATTCACGCGAGATGACTTCGACCCCATGGGCTTTACATATTTCGGCAGTACCATCGGGCGAATTATCATCAATGACTAAAATATCGACCGGCAACTCTTTGAGAGCTTGTATAAGCGAGCCGATACTCTCTACCTCGTTGAATGTCGGAATTATAACTATCGATGTGTTCATGCCCGTGGGTGTGCCTGTTTGAATACTTTTTGCAATCGTGCACTCGATACATGTGTGTAGATCTGAGTTGTGGCAAGGGATGCATGGCCCAGAATCTCTTGTACGGTGCGCAAGTCGGCTCCACCCTCTAACAAGTGCGTTGCCGCCGAATGTCGCAAGGCATGTGGTCCCATCCGCTCTATTCCCTCAATCGCAGATAGCGCTTCGTAGACCACAGTACGTACGGTGCGTTGGTCAATACGCTTTCCACGCAGACCGAGAAAGAGCGCATTCGCTGATTGAGTGCTCACTAAAGCCTGACGTCCATCCTTAAGATAACTCTCTAATGCCGCCACCGCTGGTCTACCCATCGGAATCACCCGCTCTTTATCTCCTTTACCCAACACTCGAATGGTGTTTCGGCTGTAATCAATATCGCCGATATCTAAACCGCAGAGCTCGCCAACACGCGCACCCGTTGCATAGAGAAGTTCCACCATCGCAACATCGCGCAAAGAGATGGGCGTCTGCTCCTGTGCCGCCCTTGTGGCCATTGAGTCCATCGCAATCTGTGCATTATTAACATCTAAGACACCTGGCAGCGTGCGATGTCCTTTAGGAGTTGCCAGGCTTGCACCCACGTCGCTGCTTAAAAACTTATTTTTTAACGCCCACTTCGTAAACATTCGAACCGAGACGGCGCGACGTGCGAGCGTAGTTCGTGCTCCACCCTTGACCGCCTGATTGGCCAGCCACGATCGCAGATGCGTGAGTTCAAGGGCGCTGATATCACTTAAGCCAAGCTTTTCTAAGTGTAAAAGGAGCGATTTTAAATCCCCCATATAAGCACGGATTGTGTGAGGCGAAAGGTTGCGCTCAACTTTTAAGTTGCGTTCAAAGGCGGTAAGCAGCTTTTCGAAATTCTCACTCACAGATGAAAGTTTACTCGGGTTTACGTCCCTGACGCAGAAGGCCGAAGGTCAGTGCATCTTCAAGGGCCATGGCCGAAGCGGCAATCACATTTTCGTGAACACCAACAGTGCTCCAGTCACCCTTACCATCACTTGTCTCAACCAAGACACGGGTTATAGCACCAGTACCCAAGCGACCCTCGAGGATGCGTACTTTGTAATCGGTGAGCTCTAGAACTTCAAGCTCTGGATAGAGTTGGGCTAGACCAGTGCGAAGTGCGTTATCAAATGCATTCACTGGACCGTTACCAGTTCCAGTACAGATAATTTTTTTACCCGCTGCAACTACTGTGACCTCTGCTTTGGTGACGATGCTGTGATCCTGCGCGCGCTCCACCGTTGTCAGCCAGTGTTCGATCGTAAAGAAAGATGGGCGCTTTCCACTGATCTCCTCATGGACCAAAAGTTCAAAAGAGGCATCGGCTGCCTCAAAGGTAAAGCCACGAGACTCCATATCTTTGACTCGATCGACGATCCGACCGATGAGGGCTTTGTCCCCACCTAAATCCACACCGAGCTCTTGTGACTTCAACTCAATCGATGCACGCCCTGCCATATCACTTACCAACATTCGCATATCGTTGCCGACAGTTGAAGGCTCTTCATGTTGATACAACGATGGATCTACCTTGATTGCACTGGCATGAAGGCCAGCCTTGTGTGCAAAGGCAGAGACACCTACATAGGGTTGGCGCGCACTTGATGAGACATTCGTGACTTCAGCGATCGCATGTGAGATTCGAAACGCCTCTTGTAGGGCATTCTTGGGCAGAACGAGTTGGTTCTTTTTTAACTCTAAGTTGGCGATAATCGTGACTAAATCAGCATTTCCCGTTCGTTCTCCATAGCCATTGAGTGTGCCCTGGACATGTGTCGCACCTGCAGCGAGCGCAGCCATGGAGTTGGCAACGGCGCAGCCGGTGTCGTTGTGGCAGTGGATCCCTAGGCGGGCAGAGCTTGCAGCCAATACATCATGGACGACTTGAGAGAGTTCATCGGGCAACATTCCACCATTCGTATCACATAGAGCAACCACATCGGCCCCAGCTTCACTCGCCACACGTACGACTTCGAGTGCATATGCACGATTACTGCGATAGCCATCAAAGAAATGCTCGGCATCTAGAAATACTCGCTGACCTTCAGTGACCAAATGTTTTATCGAATCCCGAATCATTGCAAGGTTCTCATCTAATGAGGTTTTAAGGGCTAAATCCACGTGGCGATCAAAGGCTTTAGCGACCAAAGTGACCACTGGAGCCCCAGAATCACGGAGTGCACCCAGGAGAGCATCATCGGGCGCGGCAACATTCGGACGACGCGTTGCTCCAAATGCGACGAACGTCGCATTCTTAAGAACTAACTCTTTTTTTGCACGGGCAAAAAACTCTGTGTCCTTGGGATTAGCACCTGGCCAGCCACCCTCAATGAAACCCACACCCAAATCATCTAAATGGCGCGCGATTGTTAACTTGTCATGCACGGAGAGGTTAAGACCCTCTTGCTGTGCCCCATCACGCAAGGTCGTGTCATAGATATGAAATGCATCTGATACCGACATCAACAGAGCTTCTTCATCCAGTTATGTGTGTCAAGAACAGTGCCATGTTGAATGCCAAGTAAGTGGTTACGGATCTGCATCGTAATTACACCAGGCTGAGCATCTCCAGTTTTCCATGTGCCCATCACGCTCTTTGCTAGACCTACAGGTGAGACAACCGCTGCTGTTCCACAGGCAAATATCTCAGTGATCTCACCACTTGCAACTCCATCGCGCCAATCATCGATACTCACCATCGCCTCTTGCACTTTATAGCCAAGATCTTTTGCGACACTCAAAATCGAATCACGTGTTATTCCAGGCAGAAGAGTTCCGGTTAATTGTGGTGTAATCACAGTTGCGCCTGCGCCGATTCCCTTTACAAAGTAGAGGTTCATGCCTCCCATCTCTTCGACCCATTTACGCTCTCTTGCATCGATCCAGACGACTTGATCGCAGCCCTCTTTCGCCGCTGCCCTTTGGGCAACCAGTGAAGCTGCATAGTTTCCACCGCACTTTGCCTCACCCGTGCCGCCTATTGCAGCTCGAACATACTCGGTAGAGATCCAGACAGAGACCGCCTTAGATGGATCAAAATATGCACCGGCTGGGGTAGCGATCAACATGTATGTCGCCTTGTTCGATGGTCGAACTCCTAATCCAACCTCGGTTGCGAACATAAATGGCCTGATGTAAAGAGAGTCGCCTACTTGGTACGGAACCCAACCAGCATCTTGTTTCACCAACGTCTCGATGGTCTCTAGAAAGAGTGCTTCAGGCATTTCTGGTAGCGCTAAGCGCGCCGCTGATTTTGCGAAGCGTTGGGCATTTGCCTGCGGGCGAAAGAGTGATATCTCGCCATTGGGCTGGCGATAGGCCTTCATACCTTCAAAGATCTCTTGGCCATAATGAAAAACAGCCGTTGCTGGATCCAATGAAATTGGGCCGTAGGGCATTAAATGTGGCTCTTCCCAGCCACCTTTCTCGCTCCACTCACACACCACCATATGGTCGGTGTAGTACTTACCAAAGCCACCTTCGGCTACTAATGCATCGCGCGTGGATGCATCTTTCGCATTGGGATTAAGTGTGATCTTCATGGTCTATAGCGCTGCGACGAGCGCATCCCCCACTTGTGTTGTGCTTCGCTTTTTATCTCCACGGGAGAGTAAATCCGCTGCGACCACACGCTCCACATCACGGGCCGCCTCACTAAAGCCCAAGTGATCGAGCATCATTGCAACCGACATGACCGTTGCCGTCGGATCGGCAAGATTCTTTCCCGCTATATCAGGGGCCGATCCATGGACGGGCTCAAACATCGATGGAAATTCTCTAGTTGGATTGATGTTGCCAGAGGCAGCTAAGCCGATACCACCACAGATTGCAGCGGCGATATCGGTTAAAATATCACCAAATAGATTATCGGTCACTACTACATCAAAGCGTTCAGGATTTGTCACCATAAACATCGATGCGGCATCAACATGTAGATAATCTGTTGTGACAGTTGGATACTCGTTGGCAACCTCATTAAATGTGCGCGTCCATAAACTACCAGCACGAGTTAAAACATTATTTTTATGCACAAGTGTTAGCTTTTTACGATCACGCCTTTGCGCGCGCTCAAAGGCATCACGAATAACACGCTCGGCACCGCGGCGGGTATTAAGGCTCTCCTCTGTTGCAATTTCATCGGCAGTGCCATGGGCAAGTACCCCGCCAGCGCCAACGTAGGGTCCCTCAGTGCCTTCGCGCACAACGATAAAATCGATTGCCACCTTGGTCGCAAGTGGACCAGTCACACCAGGCATTAATCGCGCAGGGCGCAGATTTACATACTGGTCAAAGGCAAATCGCAGTTTGAGCAAAAGTCCACGCTCTAGAACACCACTTGGGACGCTGGGATCACCCACTGCTCCGAGCAAAATCACATCTGCCTTGGCTATCTCGGCCAGCGTCGCATCCGGGAGAACTTCTCCCGTTCGATGCCAGAGTCCAGCACCTAGATCATAAAGAGTTCGCTTGAACTCTAGGTCGTACTTTTTGGCAACTGCATCGAGAACCTTCAAGCCCTCATTGATAACGTCAGGACCGATTCCATCGCCTGCAATAACAGCCACGTTTATAGTCTTCATTAATCCACCATAACGACTGTACGCACAGACTCGGCTGCAGTCTCTCTTTTGATCGATGCCAATAAAACATCACTGACTTCAGAATCAACCGTCAGGGCCATCAACGCACTTCCACCCGCACTGGCACGGGCGACCTGCATACCTGCAATGTTTATATTGGCCTGACCTAAGGTGTGACCAACGGTACCGATCACTCCTGGATGATCTACGTAGCGTAAGAACAGGATGTGAGCAGTGGGAGGAAGATCGAGGGAGAAAGAGTCAATCCCAATAATTTTCTGAGTTTGCTTGATTCCCATCAATGTTCCATCCACAGTTATAGATTTACCACTTCCAGTCGCGGCATGAAGAGAGATCATCGAGCGATACTCAGCGCTATCAGGAGTTGTTGCGACTACAGATGTCATGCCACGCTCGGTGGCAAGGCCTGGAGCATTCACGTAGGTAACTTCTTCGGCACCCACTGCGATGAGTGCGCCCTTGAGTGCACTAATTGCAAGAATCGATGAATCATGAACTGCAATCTCACCACGCACCTGAATATCAATATGTACGGGTACTTCACCCAGAAGTTCGGTGGCAATCTGCGCCATCTTCTCGACAAGAGGCAGACTCGGACGGATCTCTTCGGCTATCACACCGCCTTTGACGTTGACAGCATCTGGTACTAGCTCACCGGCTAAGGCTTTGCGCACAGATACTGCAACTGCGATACCTGCCCGCTCCTGTGCCTCATCAGTTGATGCACCTAGGTGTGGAGTTGCAATGACTCGATCTAATGTAAATAACGGTGAGTCTGTACAAGGCTCGGTTGCAAACACATCCAGTCCAGCACCTGCCACACGGCCCTGAACTACCGCATCGTATAAGGCCACTTCATCGAGTACTCCACCTCGGGCGGCATTAATGATGTGCACAGATGGTTTAACTTTTTTAAGCGCCTCGACACCGATTAGATTTGCAGTCTCTTTGGTCTTAGGTAGATGAATCGTGATGAAATCAGAGCTACGAAGTAGCTCATCTAGATCCACAAGCTTTACATCAAGTTGCGCCGCACGCGCTGGCTGTAAATATGGGTCATATGCGATGACATTCATACCAAATGCCTGCATCCGATGGGCCACTAACTGACCAATACGGCCAAAGCCAACGATACCTAAGGTTTTTTCAAATAACTCCGTACCTGTGTACTGAGAACGTGCCCATTTGCCGCTGCGCAGAGCGGCGTGAGCCGGTGAAATAAAACGGGCAGATGCAAGAAGTAGTGAGATGGCAAGCTCTGCGGCGCTGACGATATTAGATGTTGGTGCGTTAACAACCATGATGCCGGCGGCAGTTGCTGCAGAAATATCGACGTTATCTAAACCAACCCCTGCACGTGCAATTACCTTTAAACCTTTTGCTGCAGCGATGGCTTGGGCATCCATCTTCGTTGCAGAGCGAATCAAAACGGCGTCGACTCCCCTTGCAAGCTCTGCTAAAAGTTGTGAACGATCGGCACCATCGCAGTTTCGGACCTCAAAATCTGGTCCAAGAGCATCAAGAGTTGCCGGACTTAGCTCCTCAGCGATGAGCACAACGGGTTTAGCCACGCGCCACGCTGCCCTCTTTATAATCATCGGCCTTTGTCTGCTTCATCCATGAGAACATCTTGCGAAGTTCACGGCCAACGGCCTCGATTGGATGTACCTCGCCCTTAGCGCGAAGAGCCTTAAACTCAACGCCGCCAGCCTCTTGATCATCAATGAAGCGCTTAGCAAAGACACCACTTTGAATCTCGGCAAGGACAGCCTTCATATTCTCTTTTACATGCGGATCGATAACACGGGGACCCGAAACATAATCACCAAACTCGGCGGTATCAGAGACTGACCAGCGTTGCTTTGCGATTCCACCCTCGTACATGAGATCTACGATTAACTTAAGTTCGTGAAGGCACTCAAAGTAGGCAACCTCTGGTTGGTATCCAGCCTCTGTGAGAACTTCAAAGCCATACATCACCAATTGTGATGCCCCGCCACATAAAACAGATTGTTCACCAAATAGATCGGTCTCAGTCTCCTCAGTAAATGTTGTCAAGATTCCTCCTGCGCGCAACCCACCAATCGCCCTTGCATAAGAGAGAGTCAACGGCCAGGCAGAGCCTGTTGAATCCTGCTCGACTGCAACGATAACTGGGACACCTCGGCCTGCGACATATTCGCGGCGCACTAAATGTCCAGGGCCCTTAGGTGCAACCATGCAGACATCCACGTTCGTACCTGGCTTGATATAGCCAAAGCGGATGTTGAAGCCATGACCAAAGAAGAGAGCATCGCCATCTTTGAGATTTGGCACAATAGAGTCTGTGTAGATATGGCGCTGAAGATGATCAGGAGCCAAGATCATAATGACCGTCGCCTCTTTGACGGCCTCGGCAACGCTTACAACGCGCAAACCTTCGGCCTCGGCCTTGGCTCGAGATGGCGAACCATCTTTGAGACCAACGCGGACATCGATACCACTATCACGCAGATTAAGGGCGTGTGCATGTCCCTGTGAGCCGTAACCGATGATCGCAACTTTGCGACCCTGGATGATAGAAAGATCGGCATCCTCTTCGTGATACAGCGTTGCTGCCACGGTATTTCTCCTTAGTTCTGGTAATCGGGTTGGGTGTCATGGACGG
>JABMMN010000058.1 GCA_013205535.1 Candidatus Planktophila sp. | reverse complement strand
GCGTTCGGTGGTTGCTTTTTCATTGACGTTATCTTTACCGCTTTTTTCAGTAGCCACGTACTTTCCTTTCGATAGAACGTCTTGCCTTACCGGCAATTCGTTTGGTTTCTGGCCCAGAAGGTACGGAGACCCACCGACGGACCGCAGCATCTGCCACAGGGGGTGTGGGCAAAGAGCTCGCGGGCGGAAGATGGAACCGCTCTGGTTGGCAGCCAAAATCTCTTTTGACCTAGATGTAAGGATAACCGAACACCTGTTCGAAAGGTAGCAGGTGCCACTGACAAAACTGAGCGTGTCGGGTGAGCAGGCCCGCGCCCCTGGACTCATTTACCAATCTAGGCCAGCTGCGCAGTCCTTTTGATGAAATCAACGGTTAGATTGGGGTAGTTCCACATGATGACATGGGCGCAGTTATCCACCACGATCCAATCTGCATGCTCTGGAGCGGCCGCTCGTTTTTGGGCGATGCTCTCGGGCAGAGTTAGATCGTAATCTCCGAAGATGATCGAGACGCTCACTTTTTTATCCACCTCTGAATCAAATCTTCGCCCACGCAATCCACCCCAGATGGGCATATAGCCCTTGGACCTTGCCATGGCCAAGACAGAGTCTTTACACGTCTCAAAACTGAGTTCTCGCCATAAGTGTGTGATCTTCTTGTAGCCAATCGCCTTCAAAACGGGCAGCCTATACGCCGTTCGCATAAAAAACTGTGTGATCTTTGCAAGAAATCGCGCATCTAAGCTCGGCGGAAATTTGCGGGTGGGTGCGATCTGCCACAGACCAGCCGGGGCCAGGGCGGTCACACTTGCGACCTGGGTTGGAGAGATCGCTCCCATCTCAAGTGCTATCCAGCCACCAACGGAGTTTCCTGCAACATGCATACTGTGAACTCCATACTCATCTCTCATCATCTCCAGGATCGAATGACCTAGAGATTGAGGATCTAACTTCTCATCATCTTCTAACGCGGCGCTTCCATGTCCGGGAAGATCGATGGCGTAAACGGTGAAGGTATCGACAAGTTGTGGAATCAGGCTCTTCCATATCGTGCCTGCAGATCCCAAGCCATGGACGAGAACCAATGCAGGTTTAGCGATGTCCTCTTGATAGATCGTTGCACCCATTGGCATTTCAGTACCTGAATTTTTCTGTCTCTAATGGATGGGCCTTGCACACTACTCGCCAGATTTCATCTGCCTCAACGCCTGCATCAAGTGCCTCATTGACTGTCTTACTGCCCAGCTCAGATAGGGCGATATCGAGCGGAAAGTGTGAGCCCTCACCGAATGAGAGCCTTATGCGCTCACGCAGATCAGAGATTCGCACGGGAGATAAGTAGCTCGGCCTGTAGTCGAGAGTCATCTGGTGTGAGGGGATTGAGCACCTGCCCCACGAGCCAGCGAAGTGCGAGATCGGCCATGATCTGGCTGCCTGTCACGACTGCGAGCGCATCACTTAATTCGGCCCAGAGCCGATGCGCACTCGCTGCAAGGCCCAACGTCAAAGGGGCGGGATCATGGGCGCGCATATGGGCAAGGGCTCTATCGGTGGAGATAGCGATAGAGAGATGCTCTAGGGCATCGATTGAATCAGGAGCGTTCTGGGCGATTGTGATCAGACGTGCACACTCAGATTCGCATAACGCTGCGATAACACTCTCTTTATCGCGAAAATGGTTATATAAGGTTGCGCGCGAGACCTGTGATGTGTCGGCGATTTCGATCATCGACATCTTTACAAGGCCAACGGTTGCAATGAGTTCTTTTGCTCCGGCTAGAACTGCACTCTGTGTGCGGCGGTGCGTGTTTGCTTGAGGTGCGTACTTATTAAGCGGCATCGACGACGGTAAGTGTTACGCCCTCATGGCTTGCTAATTCGATGGAGACATCGCTAAAAAGAGCCGATGGTGATAGGGCCAAAGCCAGGCAGATCGCATTGAGAAGCTCAGAGGATGCCTCTTTCTGTCCGCGCTCGACTTCAGAGAGATAGCCAAGGGAGACGCGGGCGCAGCGTGCAACATCGCGCAGGGTGCGTCCTTGGGATGTGCGGGCGGTGCGCAGGCTGCGTCCAACGGCCTCACGAACTAGAACCATGCTCTCTCCCTACCTACGATGAACTCCTAAGGATACGCGCAAATGCTGCAATCGCGCTGGCTGTGGCCGCGTTTCGTACAGAATCACGCTCACCTGAGAGCGAGAGTTCGATCGAATGAGTTACGGGGCCCTCAATCGCTAACCAGATGGAGCCCACATCATGGCCATTCACAGGATTGGGTCCTGCGACCCCGGTCGTAGAGATGGCCCAAGTCGTCTGAAAAGATGAGAGCGCCCCCTTGGCCATGGCAACGGCGCACTCCTGGCTCATCGAAGAGTGCGTGGCGATGATCGCTGGATCGAGATGTAGGTGTGAAATCTTGGTCTCATCTCTGTAAGCGGTGATGCCACCGACAAATACATCAGATGCCCCAGCGATCGTGACGATAGCCGAACTCACTGCGCCGGCTGTGATGGATTCAGCTGTACTGAGGGTTTGATTGCGCTGGCGCAACGTATCAATGATCTCTGTTATCAGTTCAATCATCTCAATTGAGAGCGTCATTTTCTCTACCTATCTGCCTTTAACGCAGACTGTACATAGTAAACACCTGTTGCGATAGTCAGCAGGATAGCAATAGCCATGAATCCATCGCGAAACCAGAAAAGATTTGATCCCAGAGGCAGGATGTAGAAGCCGACAGCAAAATTCTGGAAGGTGGATTTGACCTTACCCCCCTTATTGGCCGCTATCACTCCACGCTTGATGATTGATAGACGGAAAAAAGTAATACCGATTTCACGTACCAAGATAACGACTGTAATCCACCACGGCATTCGATTAAGAATTGATAGGGAGATCATTGCCGCTGCAATCATTACTTTATCGGCAACTGGATCTAGGAATTTTCCGAACTCAGTGATTGCATTGCGGCTACGGGCTAGATTCCCATCGAGAATATCGGACATGCCTAAAATAAAAAATACGATCCAGGAGATGTACTGCCAGTTCGCATCATCACCACCGTTTTTAAATAAGGTGTAGACACCGACTGGGACGAAAAGTAGTCGGGCAACGGTAATAAAATTAGGGGTAATAAAGTGAGGTAGATTCATAGAGGTTGGGCCACTAAATCTGCCCCCATGGAGTCAATCACTACAGCATCAACGTACTGCCCGATCTTAAAATCTGTTCCAATAAAGCTGGTTGATCCATCGACTTCTGGGCCTTGATGGGCAGCTCGCCCCTCTTGAGCCTGGGAGTCTTCAATGAGAACGCGGATATTCTCACCGATACGTGCCTGTGCACGCTCTGAGACCATCTGATCGGCCAGAGATGACAGGCTCTCTAAACGCGAGGCGATCAGATCGGGATCAACTTTATCGGCAAGGTTCAACGCCTCTGTATTGTCCTCATCAGAGTATCCAAAGATGCCGATGGCATCTAACTTAGCAAAGGTGATGAAGCGCGCTAACTCGTCAAAGTCTGCCGCGCTCTCACCTGGAAAGCCGACAATGAAGTTTGAGCGAATACCAGCTTGTGGCGCGGCCGATCGGATCTGATTAATCAGATGTAAGAACTTTTCAGTATCTCCGAAACGACGCATACGGCGTAGTACTGTGGGGCTCGAGTGTTGAAAAGAGAGATCAAAGTAGGGAACACTCTTCGGTGTTGCAATCATGGCCTGGATTAATGAAGGTCGCATCTCAGCTGGCTGCAGATATGACAGACGCACACGTTCGATACCTTTGATCGCACACAGCTGCGGCAGAGTTTTTTCCATCAATTGCAGATTACCTAGGTCTTTACCGTAAGAGGTCGTATTCTCACTCACCAAAAAGAGCTCTGTCACTCCATTGGCAACCAACCAGTGTGCCTCCTCCATAATCTCCTCAGGAGAGCGCGAAACGAAAGAGCCACGAAAATATGGGATGGCACAGAATGAGCAGCGCCTGTCACAACCAGATGCAATCTTGAGCGGTGCACATGGTGAACTCTCTAAGCGTTTGCGGGAGAACTCCTGACTCACACGGGTCTGGGCGCGATCGGCAGGGGCGATCGGTAGCAAGGCACGGCGATCTCGTGGAATATGTGGGACATGCTTATCACCGGCCACGATTGATTGCAGTCGCGCAGAGATCTCTATGTAATCATCAAAACCTAAGATCGCATCGGCCTCGGGCAGGGCCTTTGCCAACTCTTGACCGTATCGCTCGGCCATGCAGCCGACGGCGACTACTGCACGTGTAGTGCCATGGCCTTTGAGTGAGGTAGCCTCCAAAAGAGCGTCAATGGAGTCTTTCTTGGCCGATTCAATGAAGCCACATGTGTTGACGAGTGCAACCTCTGCAGATTCAACATCATCGACCAGTGTCCAACCATCGGCGGCCAAGCGCCCAGCCAACTCTTCAGAGTCGACCTCATTACGTGAGCAGCCGAGAGTTCGAACTGCAACGGTACGCTTCATTGACCAAATCTTACCGCCTTATGAATCTGCTCCGTACGAGAGGCTCACGACCTCACCATCGACCCCTATAGCATCACGCTTTTTTCCATTCACCTCAATATCAATTCCCCCGGCGTTTCCAACTTTGAGATCGAGTCGAGTATCTGTCGTAAAGGTCTTAGTCGAGCCCTTTAATACCTGGCCACTAAAGAGCGTTCGCCCAGCGCTATCAGAGACAAATAGCCAACTCTTTGCCCGGATCGCCGTGATGATGACGCTAACTCCAGTACCAGTTGAAATCGAACTCTCTGGTGAGGGCTCGCCCGAGTTAGATGGTGTTGCAGAGCCAGAGCGTGTTGGTGAGGCACTCACAGTTGGTTCTGCTAAATCAATGCTTGAGGAGTTGGTAATAACGATCTGAGCGATACCAGCGATACCAAGTGATGCAAGAGAGATGATCAACAGCGTCTTGAATGAGATTCTTCGACTGCCATCTGGGGCTTGCATCACACTATTTTCTGTTAATAGATCACGCATTGTGCGCTTTTCAACACCTTGCTCTTCATCGAAGATTCGCAGAAACTCTCTCTCATCTGCACTTAATGTTTTAGCAATAATTCGGACATGGCCCCGTGCATATGTCTTGCCACCGCATTGAGAGAAATTATCCTTCTCAATCTCATTGATAATTGCTGCTCGCAGATTGGTGGCCGCAGCCACATCATCCACCGAGAGCGCAGCATCTTTTCGCGCTTTGGCGATTAATGATCCGAGCGTCATGGCCGGCCCTCTAATTAGGAAAATTGGAAGATAGGAGCCAAGTTTAGAGTCCATCGGGCAATGAGCGAAAGGCGTTGGTGTGAGGCCGATGGGTGAAGTTAGGGTTAACTCTGGCTTGTGCGGGGTTTTGAGTTAGTAGCCGCGAAGAGTTGCCAGTACAGAATCAAGTTCATCAGGTTTGACCATGACCGAGCGCGCCTTGGAGCCCTCGGATGGGCCCACGATCCCCCGCGACTCCATAAGATCCATCAAGCGCCCAGCCTTTGCAAAACCGATTCGAAGTTTTCGTTGCAGCATTGATGTAGAGCCAAACTGTGTACCGACTACTAACTCAACGGCCTGACAGAGAATATCTAAATCATCGCCGATCTCTTTATCCATCATCTTAGGATGCAATACCGGCGCGGTTACATCATCGCGATACCGTGGTTTTAACTGCTTCTTAACGTGGGTTACGACCGCCTCTATCTCGCGCTCTGAAACGTAGGCACCTTGGATACGAACGGCACGACTAGCCCCCATCGGAATAAAGAGAGCATCGCCCTGGCCCACAAGTTTTTCAGCTCCAGGCGTATCCAAGATCACTCGACTATCTGCCAATGAGCTTGTTGCAAAGGAGAGACGCGATGGAACATTTGCCTTGATCAAACCCGTGACAACATCTACAGAGGGGCGCTGGGTCGCAAGAACGAGATGGATTCCAGCAGAGCGGGCTAACTGTGTGATTCGTACGACCGATTCTTCTACCTCTTTTGCAGCGACGATCATCAAATCAGCTAACTCATCGATTATTACCAGTAGATATGGATAAGGCTCGATAGTGCGCTCACTTGCATCTGGCGGTACGACTTTTCCTGCACGGACAGCCTTATTGAAATCATCGATATGTCTGAAGCCAAACGTAGAGAGATCCTCATAGCGCAGATCCATCTCACGAACTACCCACGTGAGTGCATCGGCGGCTTTTTTGGGGTTAGTGATAATCGGCGTGATGAGATGAGGAATCCCCTCATATGCCGTGAGCTCCACACGTTTGGGATCGATCAAAATCAGACGTACATCATCGGGTGTTGAGCGAGAGAGAATGGAGACGATCATCGCGTTGATCATCGAGGATTTTCCTGCACCTGTTGCACCGGCAACGAGTAGATGAGGCATCTTGGCCAAGTTGGCACAGATAAAATTGCCCTCTACATCTTTACCCAAGGCGACCAACATGGGGTGATGATCTTGACCAGCTACCGATGAGCGCAAGGCATCGCCCAATGCAACGATCTCACGGTCGGCATTTGGAATCTCTATACCTACCGCTGATTTTCCTGGGATCGGAGAGAGGATTCGAACATCTCCACTTGCAACGGCGTAGGATATATTTTTAGCAAGAGCTGTGATTCTCTCCACCTTCACCGCGCTTCCTAACTCGACCTCATAGCGCGTCACAGTAGGACCACGCATAAATCCAGTTACCTGTGCATCGATCTCAAATTGAAGAAACACCTCAGTCAGAGCGGCGACAACTGCCTCATTGGCCTTGCTCTTGGCTTTAGAGGCAGGCCCTGTCCGGAGTAAATCAGCTGGCGGTAGCTCATAGGTCGAATCGGCGGTGAGCAGTAACTGCTCTGGCCGCTTCTTTGTCGAGGAAATAATAGGTGTAATGGGAGTGGGAACGGTGAACTCCTCATCAAATGAATCCTCATCGAGCTCTTCATCATCTGGGGAGGGCTCATTCCATGCCATAACAATCGGGGATTCAAATGGCGGAGTATCACTTACCTCAAATGGCTCCTCCTTGATACGGCGCTCTGGTCGCTTGGACCACAGCCATGTGGATGTAAGACCTATTCGCGAAATCACATCCCTAACGGGTGTAGCCGTCACCACGAGAACACCAAAGATGAAGATAATGACAAGCACGGGGTAGGTCAGCACTGATGTCATCAAGGCGACCAATGGCGTGGTTGTGCCATATCCAATCCAGCCACCACCATTTCGCATCGCAGTGGCGCCAGTGCCAATCGAGGCGTTAAGAAGATGAGCAATACCTGTTGATGAGATCAATAATGCGACCGTTCCAATGATGAGCCGGCCAATTGTCGCCCTATCTTCGGGGGCCTTGAAGAGTTTGAAGGCGAAATACATGAGAGCGATGGGTGCAATAAAGCCGATGCGCCCAAAGCCACCATACATGAATGAATATACGGCGCGACTCACTACGTTGTCGGCGCGAAACCATGTGCCGGCAGTTGCAATAAGGGCAAGAATCAAGATCAGAAAGGCGATCCCATCGCGCTGATGCGCAGGATCCAAATCGCGTGCACCACGAGCAACGAACCGAACACTGCTACCGAGAGACTTGGCTATGAATCGCCAGATTGCGCCAACTCCACGAGCGAGTGCGCCACCAACGGCACCGCTTTTAGACTGTGATTTTCTCCGCTTTGCCACACCGACAATCTTAAAGGGCGTGTAAATTCGAACTAGCTAGGCTCGCCGCAATCAGACCTCGATAACAACTGGGATGATCATAGGTTTTCTACGATGCTCGCCACCGACCCAACCACCAACTGTTTTGCGCACGATTTGGGATAGTTGATGTGTTCCATTTATTCCATCAAGGACTGCAGCAGCAAGGGCTTTCTCGATCTTCAATTTAACATCGTCAAAGAGCGCCATATCCTCATTGAATCCACGTGCATGAATATCTGGACCTGCCACGATCTTTCCACTCTGAGAATCGATGACGACCACTACAGATATAAATCCCTCTTCACCCAAGATTCGACGATCTTTCAGTGATGTCTCAGTGATATCACCGATACTTTGGCCATCAACATAGACAAAACCACATGGCACGGCGCCGACGACCGATGCTTCATGCTCGACTAGATCAACGACTACACCATTTTCGATGATGAGGGCGTTGGCTCGAGATGTTCCAGCTTGGATAGCCAGTTCGGCATTTGCCCGCAAGTGCCGCCACTCACCATGTACAGGGATCACATACTTAGGTTTGACGATGTTGTAGCAGTAGAGAAGCTCTCCAGCTGCGGCATGACCTGAGACATGGACCAATGCATTTGCCTTATGTACGACCTTTGCTCCAAAACGTGTGAGTTCATTAATGATTCTAAAGACCGAGTTCTCATTTCCCGGTATGAGTGATGATGCCAAAATAACTGTGTCACCTTCTCCTACACGAATCTGATGATCACCATTTGCCATACGGGCAAGGGCGGCCATCGGCTCACCTTGTGAGCCAGTACAGATCAAAACAACGTTGTCATCGAATGCATCGAGATCTTTAACATCAATCAGGGTTTGCGCTGGAATAGTTAAGTAGCCCATGTCCTGGGCAATCTTCATATTACGCACCATGGATCTACCGATGAAGACGGCCTTGCGACCATGAGCTGCGGCGATATCGATCACCTGTTGGATACGGTGCACATGTGATGAGAAGGAGGCAACTATCACTCTGCGCTTTGTTGATGCAATAACACGATTGAGTGCAGGCATAATCTCGCGCTCTGATGGCAGAAAGCCTGGGATATCGGCGTTTGTAGAGTCGACCATAAAGATATCGACTCCCTCCTCACCCAGTCGTGAGAAGGTGCGCAGATCTGTGATGCGTCCATCTAGTGGAAGCTGATCCATCTTAAAATCACCCGTATGCAAAATCCGACCAGCATCGGTGTTGATTACTAGGGCGAGCGCATCAGGTATGGAGTGATTGACCGCTACGAACTCAAGTTCAAATGGTCCAACATCTTCTCGTCCACCCTCTCGAACCTCGTGCGTCAAGGGAGTGATGCGATGCTCTTTTAATTTTGCGCTAAGAAGGGCCAAGGTCAGCGCCGAGCCGTAAATAGCGATATCGCCCCGCTCACGCAATAGATATGGCACAGCGCCGATGTGGTCCTCATGCCCATGCGTGAGAAAAATACCGATCACATCATCGAGGCGATCTCGGATATAGGAAAAATCAGGCAGAATCAGATCGATACCTGGCTGCGTATCCTCCGGAAACAAGACACCGCAGTCAACGATTAATAACTTTCCCTTTGTCTCAAAGACGGTCATATTGCGACCGATTTCAGCAAGGCCACCGAGTGCGACTATGCGCAATCCCCCATGGACCAATGTGGAGGGAAGACCTAAATCTGGATGGGGATGATTCATTATTTATACTACGACACCACCGGCGCGCAGATCTTCGCGCAACTGCGCAATCTGTGCATCGGTTGCATCGACTAATGGAAGGCGAGTGTGGCCACCGGGAAGACCCATAAGCGTGAGTGCCGCCTTGGTCATGATCGCTCCCTGTGTGCGGAAGGTGCCCGTAAATACAGGCAAGAGCTTTTGGTGGATCTCTAAGGCCCTTGCAGAATTACCGTCAAACCAGGCGTTGAGCATCGCCTTAAGATCACTGCCAACGGTATGCCCGCAGACAGAGACAAAACCAACTGCGCCAACTGAAAGAAGTGGGAGATTCAAAATATCATCACCTGAATACACTGGGATTCCACATCGCTTTATCACCCAGGAAGTTGCAGCCACATTTGCCTTTGCATCTTTGAGGGCGACGATTGATGGATGCTCAAAGAGCTCAATGATTGTGTCGGACTCGATCTCAACTCCTGTGCGACCTGGTATGTCGTAGAGCATCATCGGCAGGCCCGTCGCATTTGCCATCGCTAGGAAGTGAGCCTTGATGCCGGCCTGTGGAGGCTTGTTGTAATACGGAGTCACCACCAAGATCCCATCGGCACCTGCAGCCTCACTTCGCTTTGCTTGATTGACCGAGTAATCGGTCTCATTATCACCGGCACCCGATACAACTTTGATTCGCGCACCCACAACCTTCTTGACGACTTTGATGATCTCCTCTTTCTCAGAGGATTTAGTCGTTGGGGCCTCACCTGTCGTGCCATTGACGACGATTCCATCATGACCTGTTTTAACTAGATGATCGGCGATTGTCTCTACGCCGCTCCAGTCGATACTGCCATCTTTTTTAAAGGGCGTGACCATAGCGGTCAACATTCGACCAAAGGGTGCTGGCGTGCTCATGAGCCTAACTCTACTCGTTCTAGGGGGCGATACGTCCAGATTTTTCAAAGGCTCCGTAAGTAAGAGGCATTAATTTCGCAAACTCGGCCTCCATTTTCTCAGCAACCATCTCGATTTCGCGCTGAGGATAACTAGGAAAATGTGCGCCCTCGCGTGCTGTCCGCAACGATAAAAAGTTCATTAACGCACGTGCATTCATTGATACATACATGGACGAGTATGTTGCAACGGGAAGGACAACGCGCGCAACTTCGCGGGCGATACCGGCATCAAGCATTTTTTTATAACTGTCATAGGCGATCACGTAGGCATCTTTCATCGATTGTACAGAAAGCTCGAACTGTTCCACTGTTCCATCTTCAAATGTATAGGAGCCAGTCTTGCCAACTTGGAGTAATTTGCGAGATTTAGATGGGATGTAAAAGACTGGTTTTAATTCGCGGTAACGGCCACTCTCTTCGTTATAAGAGGCGATGCGATGGCGCATGAACTCGCGAAAGACAAATATCGGGGCAGAGACAAAAAAAGTCATAGACGTATGCTCAAAAGGGGATCCATGTCGCTCGCGTGCCAGATAGTTGATCAAGCCCGCCGAGCGCGATGGATCCTCACCAATCTCCTCTAATGATTGCTCTCCCGCTGTTGAAACCCGGGCCGCCCAAATAACATCGGCATCACTTGCACTCGATTTGACGAGCTCGACAGTCACATCGTCTCGGTAAATAATCTCATCGGCCATTGCGCGAGCCTACCTATGCCCGCCTTGGTCGCTTTGGATTTCTACGGCAGACTATGAGCGTGTCCAGAGTTGAAGCCATCACAGTACGAGACTCTCTGAGCGTCTCTTTGACCGTGGGTGCCTACGGCATCGCCTTCGGTGCCGCCGCTGTTGCAAATGGTTTCTCAGTTCTGCAGGCATGCCTCTTATCTCTTTTAACCTTCTCAGGTGCCTCTCAGTTTGCAGTTGTAGGAGTGATGGGCGCCGGTGGCAGTGCCTTGAGTGCAATCGCCACAGCATCTCTTCTCGGTGTTCGAAACCTTTTATATGGCCTCATTATGGCGCCACACTTACAGGTCAAAGGTTTCAAACGAGTAATCGCGGCACAAGTAACCATCGATGAATCAACAGCGGTAGCTCTTGGTTCACAAAAACGTGGAAGCGATGCGATGCGACATGGATTTTGGTTGACTGGCTTTGGTGTCTTCTTCTTCTGGAATGTATTCACATTGGCCGGAGCCCTCGGAGCCCAGGCATTGGGTGATACACGAGCCTGGGGTTTAGATGCCGCAGTCCCCGCCGCATTCTTAGGTCTGGTCTGGCCGCGTCTTGAGAAAAATAGCGATCGCGCATTGGCTCTAGCCTGCATGGTTTTTGCATTAGCGATGACACCTATCCTGCCTGCAGGTCTGCCCATCATCGCAACGGCCTTCATCGCTATCGCAGTCGGGCTACAGCGATGAGCGCTCTGTGGATTGCCACGATTGGCGCAGGCCTAGTTGCATTTACTCTCAAGTACACCGGACATTCAATACCTGCGCATCTATTGGCACATCCGAGAATTCAACGCATCAATGCGCTCATCCCAATCGCTCTTTTAAGCGCACTTGTCGCCGTACAAAGCTTCACTGAGAAGAGCAGATTGATGATCGATCATCGCGCAGCAGGTGTGAGCGTTGCGCTGGTCGTCCTCTTGCTCAAGGCGCCCTTTCCAGTCGTCGTTCTCTCAGCCGCGATTACCTCCGCGGCCGTATATCGCTTGTTTTAGATAATCCCTAACGAGGACAGTTTCGCTTTAAGATCTATATCTGATGGCTCCGTCATGTGAGTGCCATCGGCAAAGATGATGACTGGAATGGAGCGCATACCGCCATTGATTTCGATCACTTTATCGGACGCAGCCTGGTCAGCTTCAATGTCGATCACTGTGTAGGTGACATTGAGTTCATCGAGCAAGCGCCTTGAGCGGCGACAATCCCCACACCAATCAGCGCTGTACATTGTTATCTCTTTACTAGTCATCTGCATCTTCCTTTACATGAATTTATCGAGACCATGAGTGAGCCCCGGGTTTGTTATAACGTTTCGGATTCCTAAAAGAACTCCTGGCATAAAACTAGAGCGATCTAAGGAGTCGTGGCGAATCGTTAGCGTCTCACCTAATCCCCCAAGGATGACCTCTTGATGTGCTACCAATCCGCGGGCACGAACTGAGTGAATTGCAACATCGCCCACCCTTGCACCCCGTGCACCATCTAGCGCAGTTGTCGTTGCATCTGGCATTGCCCTAAGAGCTGCCGATTTGCGCGCATCGCTGATCAACTGGGCAGTGCGAGTGGCGGTTCCACTTGGTGCATCGACCTTATCTGGGTGATGAAGCTCAATAATCTCAGCCGATTCAAAGTAGCGCGCAGCCTTCGCAGCAAACTCCATCATCAGGACTGCACCGATAGCAAAGTTCGGTGCGATCAAGACGCCAACTCTCGGGTTCTCTCGACATAAATTACTGATGGTCGCAAGCTTGGTCTCATCAAAGCCAGTCGTTCCGACGACGGCATTGATACCGTTTTTGATCACAAAATCTAAATTGCCCATGACACTATCGGGCGTTGTGAAATCTACGACCACATGAGCACCACAGGCTTTAATCTGCTCAAGTGAATCACCAAGATCCAAGGCTGCAACAAGTGACATTCCGGGCGCTGCCTCTACTGACTTGACGACTTCGGCGCCCATGCGCCCTTGTGCTCCCAGTACTGCAACGTTAATCATCGTAAAACCTTCTCAAACTTAGCAGTGCCTTTGAATGGACCCACAAGGGCAAGCGTAGGTGTTTTAGTCAGGAAGGCGCTAGCAATTTCGCGGATGTCTGCCTCATTGACCTGTGAAACCGCCTTTAAAATATCGTCAAATCCCATAACGTGACCGTAGACAATCTCGTTCTTGCCAATTCGGCTCATCCGTGAACCAGAGTCTTCTTGGCTTAAAACTAATGAGCCTCGGACTGCGCCCTTTGCCCGTTCAATCTCTTCGTGGCTCATTCCATTATCGGCAACGTCGGCTAGGACCTCTCGAATAATCTCTAACACTTCAATCGCCTTAGCGGGTTTGCACCCCACGTAAAAACCTATCTGACCACTACCTGCAAACTGTTGTGCGTAGGCATAGACCGAGTATGCAAGGCCGCGCTTTTCGCGGATCTCTTGGAACAGGCGCGATGACATTCCACCACCTAAGGCCGATGCCAAGATTCCCATTGCAAAGCGGCGATCATCGTGGCGGGCAACGCCCTCCATGCCATAGAACATGTGAGCCTGCTCAGTTGTGCGTGAAATCAGACCCACGGATCCTTGTGCACTCTTCTTCACCGGTGTGTTAGCTCGGATGACTGGTGCTCCAGTGACATCTAGGAAGCCATCGATAGAGAGTGCTTTCTCGACCATTTCAACTACTTTTTTATGCTTGATATTTCCTGCAACTGCGACCACTAAATCCTGTGGCAGATAACGCTTTTTATAGTAATTAAAGACGCTACCGCGCGACATGTTATTAATTGAGTCGATAGTGCCAAGAATTGGGCGACCAAGTTGGGTATCCCCATAATATGTCTGTGCATATAAGTCATGGATTAAATCACTGGGATCATCATCGCGCATTGCAATCTCTTCTAAGACGACTTTGCGTTCGGCATTTACATCTAGAGCTGTAACGATGGATGAGGTGATTAGATCAGAGATTACATCGATTGCCATCGGTAAATCAGTATCGATTACACGTGCATAAAAGCAGGTGTACTCCTTGGATGTAAAGGCGTTCATCTCTCCACCGACGGATTCGATAGATGATGAAATCTCTAGAGCCGTACGACGCCTGGTACCTTTAAATAATAAATGCTCTAGAAAGTGAGAGGCCCCAGCAACTGCCGGGGTTTCATCCCGCGAGCCAACATTGACCCAGATACCGATCGCGGCGCTGCGTACCGAAGAGACCTCTTCAGTAACGATACGCAGACCGCTAGGTAAAACTGAGCGACGTACACTCATTTATTCGGGCGAACCAGTTGTTCCATCTTCAAGAACTGGAACCAAAGATAGTTTGCCCTTTGGATCAATCTCCCCGATCTCAACTTGAATCTTGTCGCCGACCTTCATAACCTCTTCGAGGTTTTCAATGCGCTTTCCACCATGCATCTTGCGAATCTGAGATACGTGTAGAAGACCATCTTTTCCTGGCATCAATGAGATAAATGCACCAAAGGCTGCAAGCTTTACGACCGTACCTAAGTAACGCTCGCCAACTTCTGGCATTTGTGGGTTAGCGATGGCGTTGATCTGTGCACGTGCAGCTTCGGCCGATGGGCCATCAACTGCGCCGATATAGATCGTTCCATCATCTTCGAT
>JABMMN010000057.1 GCA_013205535.1 Candidatus Planktophila sp. | reverse complement strand
TCGGTGAGCCATATAACTAATTTGCTCATGACGACATAACCCAACCACCGTATCGCTGAAGTAAACTTCGTCTGTGAGAGCAACGCGACCTATTCGGATAATTACCTCTCTCTCACTCGGTATCGTCGCACTTTCTGCCTTCTCATGGCTGGGACTCGGACAAGTCAGCGGTGCTATTGAGCGCGTTGACGTCTTTGGCTCTCTCGGTGATCGTCCAGAAAGACCATCATCTGCTCTCAACTATTTACTTGTTGGCTCTGATACGCGTGAAGGACTCACAAAAGAACAGTCAAAACTCTTGCGAGTTGGGACAACCAAAGCTGCAGCCGGTGCCCGCTCAGATACGATGCTCTTAGTTCACATCAGTAAAGCCCGTGATAAGGCGACGATTATCTCTATCCCACGAGATTCACTCGTGACAATCCCAGAGCATCAATCCTCAATTTATAAAGAGAGGACAGTTGCCGCTGCCCCCGGCAAGATCAACTCTGCATTTGCATGGGGAGGTGCGCCTCTATTGATCAAAACACTTGAGAATGAGACTGGGCTCCGTATTGATCACTATATCGAGATTGGTTTTGCCGGCTTTGCTGGAATGGTCGATTCTTTGGGTGGAATAGAGATCTGTACGAAGAGAGATATCAATGACTCTAAGAGTCACTTGGTATTGAGTGCAGGTGTGCATACTCTCGATGGCATCGAGTCACTCAAGTATGTGCGAACTCGTGAGTTCGATGGCATGGGTGATCTGGGCCGTATGCAACGTCAACAGCAGTTTATGAGCGCAGTCTTACGAAAAGTAACAAGTACGGGTGTATTACTCAACCCAGTCAAATTAGTGAATTTTTTTAATGCAGCGATCGCAACTGTCAAGACTGACTCACAGCTCGATAGCAGTGATCTACTCACTCTTGCCAAGCAGCTCAAAAATCTCTCAGCTAGCAAGGTTCGTACTCTCACGATTCCTCTCGATAATACGAATGCGCGCGCAGCGGGAGTTGGCTCAGTTGTGACATGGGATAGAGAGTTAGCCCTGGATCTGTTCAATCGCTTACGTGAGGATCTGCCGCTTGTTGATGAGGTCACCCCCTCACCATCGGCATCGGCGAGCACATCTGGCCAAGCAAGGATTGTTGATAAGTTCAAGACTCGGACCGCTGATGAAAACTCGTGTGGAGTACTCAAGTAAACTCATGTCTATGAAGGCAACGCTCTCAGTAATCGGCTGCGGATACCTTGGAGCAACTCATGCTGCATGTATGTCCTCCCTTGGTTTTAGCGTGATCGGTGTCGACACAGATCCGACAAAGGTGGCGATGCTCTCTCGTGGAGAGCTTCCCTTCTATGAGCCTGGTCTGGATACACTCTTAGCCCAAGAGGTCGCATCCGGTCGCCTCACATTTACAACTGACTTCGCCAGCCTCGCCGATATTGATATTCACTTTATATGTGTTGGGACACCCCAGAGTAAAGATAGTTTGGCCGCAGACCTTACCTACGTAAAATCTGCAGTCGAAGCTATTGCTCCCTACTTGAAAGATGGCGCATTAGTCGTTGGAAAATCGACTGTTCCTGTCGGCACTGCACAATCTCTTCGCGAGAGACTCGAACAGTTGGCACCGCAGGCAGATCTTGCCTGGAACCCTGAGTTTCTACGTGAAGGCTTTGCTATTGAAGATACCTTGAGACCAAATCGCCTCGTCGTTGGAGTCACTAACGATCGCACCGAGGAGATTCTCAAAGATGTCTATGAACCTATTTTAGCTCTGGGTACCCCTTGGATTCGTGCAGATCTTCCAACGGCTGAACTTGTCAAGGTCGCTGCAAACTCATTTCTAGCGACAAAGATCTCATTCATCAATGCGATGGCTGAAGTCTGTGAAGCAGCTGGTGGTGATGTGACTGTTCTTGCGAAGGCGATTGGATATGACCCGCGTATTGGTAGCCGCTTCTTGCAGGCCGGTATCGGATTCGGTGGTGGATGTCTGCCAAAGGATATCCGAGCATTTATGGCCCGTGCGCAGGAGCTTGGCGCAGAACAGGCACTTGAGTTTTTACGCGAAATCGATGCAATCAATCTGCGTGCACGCCAGCGTGTGATCGATGTTGTGCGTGGTGACTTATCGGATGATCTGACTCAGTACAAGATCGCTGTATTAGGTGCGACTTTCAAGCCAGAT
The DNA here is from genome assembly GCA_013205535.1 of Candidatus Planktophila sp. Lineage (GTDB taxonomy): Bacteria > Actinomycetota > Actinomycetes > Nanopelagicales > Nanopelagicaceae > Planktophila. Next base: position 11,614 of record JABMMN010000057.1, on the reverse strand, counting down.
AGCGACGACGTTCGTGACTCCCCCGCCCTAGATATCTCTGCACAACTTCACGCCGCGGGAGCACATGTAGTGGTGCATGATCCCAAGGGAATTGAGCCAGCCCGTAAACGTTTTCCTGATCTAACCTTTGCCGAATCTGTCAATGAGTGTGTCAAAGATGCTGATTTGATTCTTCACTTGACTGAATGGAAAGAGTATCGCGCACTTGATCCAGTACTAATCGCAGGTTTAGTAAAGAGTAAGTTGATTATCGATGGACGCAACGCCCTTGATCGAGAGCTTTGGCGTAGTGCAGGCTGGAAGTTCCATGCATTGGGGCGCAGCGATTAACGAGGCTGAAGTAATCGATGCGCTCCTTGCATTGAAAGTATGGGCGATCGTAGGACTTGGGAATAATCCTGACCGTGCGGCATTTGGTGTTGCCAAGTTGTTACAGGAGAAAGGTCACACGATCATCCCCGTCTATCCACGTGCAGAGGTCGTACATGGAGAGATTGGCTATAAAGTGCTGAGTGATATATCGGTACAGGTCGATGTCGTCGACTGCTTTGTGAACTCATCTCTGGTAGGAAAAATTGTGGATGAGGCGATTGCAATCGGTGCTAAAGCAGTATGGCTTCAACTAGATGTAATCGATGAGGAGGCGGTTTCTAGAGCCAGGGCTGCGGGTTTGTTGACCGTCATGAACCGCTGCCCAGCCATTGAGTATCAAAAGCGCTGATTAAAATCCAGTCTTTTGATTTCGACGCGATGTTAAGTTGGCAGCTTTCGCCTTTGCCTCGGCATTGAGATTATGAAGAGCTAGAGCGAGTTTGGCAGAGACGCCCTTGTCAGAGCTACCTAAAATGCGCGCGGCTAAAAGTGCAGCATTTTTTGCATTTCCTACACCCACTGTTGCAACAGGAATACCTGCTGGCATCTGCACGATGGAGAGGAGTGAGTCCATCCCATCCAAATTTTTGAGTGCTATAGGAACACCTATAACTGGCAACGTCGTCAGCGATGCAACCATGCCTGGTAGATGAGCCGCCCCACCTGCCCCAGCAATAATAACTTTGTAGCCTTTCACAATTGCACTCTGTGCGAACTCCACCATCTCAAGTGGCATACGGTGAGCCGAAACGACATCAACATCGTAGGAGATCTCCAGTTCATCTAAGGTTTTAGCGGCCTCTTCCATGATGGGCCAATCCGAGTCTGAGCCCATGATTATCGCGATATCACTCATCAACTTCTCCGCTCATGTAGTCAAGGGCATGCTGGATTTCGTGAGTCAATTCTACGATGTCATGACCTAAGAGATTGACATGGCCAATCTTACGACCTGGACGAACATCCTTCTTATAGTGATGGAACTTTAAGGCTGGATTACGCGCCATCAGATGCAGATATGGTCGATACATATCCAACTTGCTCGAACCCAGGATATTTCCCATTACGGCAAAGGGTGCACTCATTGATGTCTGCCCTAAAGGTAGGTCAAGGACTGCCCGCAGATGCTGCTCGAACTGAGATGTCACTGAGCCTTCAATCGTCCAATGGCCCGAGTTGTGAGGACGCATCGCAAGTTCGTTGATCAACAACTCCTCACCTTTGACAAACATCTCAACTGCCATCACACCAATCACACCCACCTCGTGTGCAATATCCAGGGCTAGCTTTTGTGCTTTAGCACTTAACTCCGCACTCAACTCAGGTGCTGGTGCAATAGTCATAGTACAAATTCCATCGACCTGCACTGTCTGTGTTGGTGCCCAGGTGCTGGCCTGACCATGCGGAGAGCGCGCGACCATGACAGCTATCTCATAATCAAATTCGATGACTTCCTCGATAAGCACTTTCCCAACCTGGGCAAGTACCGCATCCAACTCCTTATCTGAATCGATTTTCCAGACTCCGCGACCGTCGTATCCGCCTGTAATCGCCTTAGCAATTACCGGGTATGAACTCACCTGTGAGGTACTTGTTACGACACTAGATTTCGGTGCAGGATAACTAATTAAACGCTGACGCATCTGCGCCTTATCTTGTGAGTAGATAAATGAGCTTGAGCCTGGTCTGACAACGACCCCTGCAGACTCCAGGGCCTTGATGACACTCAATGGAATCAACTCATGTTCAAAAGTTATGACATCACAGCGCTTGGCAAACTCTAGGACGCTCTGTACGTCTGTGTAATCTCCAATAATGTGATTGGTGATTTGAGCACCGCTATCACTGGAATCCTGTGCAAACAAAAGTAGATTGACGCCCAGGCCTATCGCGGACGGGACACTCATCCTTGCGAGCTGACCAGCCCCAATGATGCCAACCGTAGGAAAAGAGTCGTTCACTCACTCATCGTAGATGAAGCACGTCACCAGCTTGAACGTGGGCGCCATTGGCCAGTATCAACTCCCCGTTACCAGAAATTGATGCGGCGGTATCACGCTCTACACGCCCATCCGGGTAGTGGACCTGCACCTCACGCCCAATCGTTGCGCTCATCTGCCTATAAGTATCCATTATTTCATCACTGCCACGATCCCAGTCTCTGAAGTTTCTCTCAAATAAATTCAGTAGGTTTGGTAGTAGATCGTTACGTGTAATATTTGTCGCACCCTCAATAAAAAGAGATGTGGCAGTCGATACAGGCAACTCTGAGGGTGTCATCGCAATGTTTATTCCAATTCCCACAACAATTCCATCACCGACTACTTCTGCAATCAAGCCAGAAACTTTCTTGTCTCTAATCAAGATATCGTTAGGCCATTTTACTTGGGCATCAAAGTGAGAGAGTGTCTGTGCAACACTGACTCCAGCGATCAAGGGAATCCATCCCCAATCGTCATTGGTTCTCTGGGGTTTGATATAAAAAGAAAATAAGAGAGCAGTAGATTTCGGCGCATCAAAACTTCGAGTCAAGCGTCCACGCCCTGCGCTTTGATATTCAGCCACGATCACATCACCTGCATGCGCGCTCTCTTGGTGAACCAGTGCGACTAAATCGCTCTGTGTCGATGCCGTGAGATCAACCACGCTTACCCGCCAGTACCGCGAGAGAGCAGCGGTGATTGCCGAACTATCAAGGGGCGCTCTTAGCATTTCTCTCTCCACGCCTAGTACCGTAGGGCCATGGAACGCGATCTGCACACTACTGCTGGAAAAATCCAAGAGCTGCGAGAGCGGGTCGAAGAGGCCATCCACGCCGGGTCGGCGCGAGCTGTGGAGAAGCAACATGCCAAAGGTAAGCACACTGCGCGCGAGCGCATTGAGATGCTCGTTGATAAGGATTCATTCACTGAGATAGATGAGTTTGCCCGCCACCGTTCGACCCAGTTCGGTATGGAAAAGAACCGTCCTTATGGTGATGGAGTTGTGATTGGCACCGCAACTATTGATGCCCGTCCAGTGGCTTTGTACTCCCAAGACTTCACAATCATGGGCGGCTCTCTCGGAGAGGTTCATGCGGAAAAAATTGTAAAGATTGCAGCCTTTGCGCTCAAGAGTGGAATTCCCCTGATCGGCATTAATGACTCAGGTGGCGCGCGAATTCAAGAGGGCGTCGCATCCCTGTCGGGCTACGGCAAGATCTTCCGTCTGAACGCTCGCTCCTCAGGAGTAATCCCTCAGATCTCATTAATTCTTGGACCATGTGCGGGAGGCTCGGCATATTCACCAGCTCTCACAGATTTTACCGTCATGGTAAATGAGACATCACACATGTTTATCACCGGTCCAGATGTGATCAAGACGGTAACTGGCGAGGAAGTCGATATGGAATCCCTCGGCGGAGCTCGCACACACAATACAAAGACTGGTAACTCACACTATTTGGCCGAGAATGAGGCCGATGCGATTGATTATGTGAAGGCGCTGCTCTCATATCTACCATCGAATAATATGGATAGCACGCCACACCTACCACCCACTCAAACACTCGATAAAACAGCCATGGATATCGCACTCGATACGTTGATTCCAGATAATACAAATCAGCCCTACGATATGAAGATTTTGATTCAAGCCCTTGTTGATGAGGCTGAATTCTTGGAAGTTCATGCCCTCTACGCACCCAATATCATCGTGGGTTTTGCCAGAATCGAAGGTGAGTCGATCGGAATCATTGCGAATCAACCATCACAATTGGCTGGAACTTTGGATATCAATTCAAGTGAAAAAGCCGCTCGTTTCCTACGTTTTTGTGATGCTTTCAATATTCCGATTCTTACCCTTGTAGATGTGCCTGGGTTTTTGCCCGGTACCGAGCAAGAGTGGGGTGGCATCATCAGGCGCGGTGCAAAACTTCTCTACGCCTATGCTGAAGCATCAGTTCCGTTAGTGACTCTCATAACGCGCAAAGCCTATGGTGGCGCATTCATAGTCATGGGCTCGAAATATCTTGGTAGTGATATAAATTTTGCGTGGCCAAGTGCTGAGATTGCTGTGATGGGGGCGCAGGGTGCAGTGAATATTCTCTACCGCACAGAGCTTGCGCAGGCTAAAGATCCGGTAGGTAAGCGCAGTGAGCTCATCGATGAATATAACGAGTCATTAGCCAACCCTTATCTAGCTGCAGAGCGTGGAACGATTGACACCGTCATTGAACCCAATCAATCGCGTGCCTACATCACGAAGGCTTTTAGAACCTTAAAGACTAAGCGCGATACATTGCCAGCACGCAAGCATGGGAATATCCCGTTGTAATGAAATTCTCAATCATCAAAGGCGAGGCTACAAGCAATGAGTTGGTCGCAATCGAGCATGCCATGGCAAAACACATCCGAGAAGAGTTAGTTCCTGTTATACGAAAGAGTATTTTTGGAGGCCCACAGTTGCGTAAACCTCTACATAACAGATTCCGCTTCGGCCGTAGAACCTCTTAAACTCTCAATGCCAAAGATTATCCTTGCCTCTGCCTCCACATCGCGCCGTCGCTTGCTTGAATCCGCTGGGTTAGATCCAATCATCATGATCAGCCATGTCGATGAGGAGACAGAGTTTTTTCATGCGCTCTCTCCATCAGATATGGTCATCGCACTTGCGATCACAAAGGCTCACACAGTCCGTGAACAGATAGATTTCCCAGCAATTATTATCGGTTGTGACTCTACATTTGAATTTGATGGTCAATCCTTTGGAAAACCTGCGAGTCCAGAGATTGCCTTTGATCGTGCTGGGCGTGTCCAAGGCAACTCAGGTCTACTCCACACAGGCCACTGCATCATTGATACCGACAAGGGACTTGAAATCTCTAGCATCGTGACAACGAAGGTCACCTTTGATCAGATGAGTGATGATGAGATCGATGACTATGTCGCAAGTGGTGAGCCCCTACATGTTGCAGGCGGCTTTACTCTCGATGGCTTTAGCTCTCCCTTTATCTCATCGATCGAAGGCGATTACACCAACGTTGTTGGAATCTCTATGCCTTTCGTAAGAAAGGCCTTCACGCAACTTGGATATACATGGCCAGAGGCCAAGGTGATGAGATGAAGCGGGTACTGATAGCTAATCGTGGTGAGATTGCAGTACGCATCATTCGTGCCTGCAGAGATCACAACCTTGAGAGTGTCGCCGTTTATTCGCAGGAAGATCGTAGCTCGATTCATGCTGGAATGGCAGATTCTGCTTACTCATTGGCTGGGACGACTGCGCTTCAAACATATCTCAATAGTGAGAAACTCATTGCTATAGCCAAAGAGTCTGGTGCTGATGCAGTGCATCCAGGCTATGGATTCCTATCCGAGAATGCAGAGTTTGCACAGGCGGTAATTGATGCAGGTCTCATCTGGATCGGTCCCCCACCAGCGGCAATTCGTTTATTAGGAGACAAGGTCTCTGCCCGTAAGATCGCAGCAAAGGTCGGAGCGCCATTAGTTGCAGGGACGCCAGATCCCGTTGCAGGATTTGAGGAAGTAATAGCTTTTGCCAAAGAGCATGGCCTACCAGTTGCCATTAAAGCCGCACACGGTGGTGGCGGGCGTGGATTAAAAGTCGCACGAAGCATTGAAGAGATTCCTGAACTATTTGCATCGGCAGTGCGTGAGGCGATCAGTGGATTTGGTCGTGGTGAGTGTTTTGTTGAACGCTATTTGGATAAGCCTCGCCATGTGGAGACACAGGTTCTTGTTGATAAGTATGCCCATGTAGTCGTAGTAAGTACACGTGACTGCTCACTGCAGCGCCGTCACCAAAAACTAGTCGAAGAGGCTCCTGCACCATTTTTAACAGATGCTCAAAACGAGGAGTTATATCGCTCTAGTAAGGCGATAATGAAAGAGGCTGGCTACGTAGGAGCAGGTACTTGTGAATTTCTTATTGGTACTGATGGCACGATCTCTTTTCTTGAGGTAAACACACGCCTTCAAGTTGAGCATCCAGTAAGTGAAGAGGTCACCGGTATTGATTTGGTGCGAGAACAGTTCCGCATCGCAATGGGTGAACCTCTTGGCTTTGATGATCCAGTAATCCGTTCTCATTCAATTGAATTTCGCATCAATGGAGAGGATCCAGGTCGCTCGTTTTTACCGGCCCCTGGCCACATCACTAAGTGGATTGTCCCAACTGGTCCTGGTATCCGTATCGATGCAGGTTTTGGGGCTGGAGATACGATCGGTGGCAACTTTGATTCGCTCCTTGCGAAGCTAATTGTCACTGGAGCCACTCGTGGGCAAGCGATAGAGCGAGCACGAAGAGCGCTAGCTGAGTTCACCATAGATGGATTAGCGACAGTGCTGCCCTTCCACCGGGCCATTCTTGAAGACTCTGCATTTACAGAGGATTTCAATATATATACAAGCTATATCGAGAGCGAGTTTGTCAATAATTTCGAGGCTTTTGTATCAACGAGCCAACCACTTCAAACCCACATGGCTCCTGAGTATTTGGTGACTGAGGTCAATGGAAAACGCTTTGAGATTCTGGTGCATGCTCCAGCTCCTGTGGTCAAACGACATCGAGCCAAGGTCGGCATGACCGGCGGATCAGGCGGATCGGCACTCACCAGTCCCATGCAAGGCACGGTCGTGAAAATCGCCGTTATAGAGGGTGCGCACGTGCAAGCTGGTGACTTGATTATTGTCCTTGAGGCGATGAAGATGGAGCAACCACTCATAGCCCATAAATCTGGTCTTATCTCAAATCTCACGGCGGTAATTGGTACTACCGTCTCAAGTGCGACAGTACTGTGTGAGATTATTGACGTATGACATCGAATGAACTTCTCTATAGCGATCCACTAGCGTGTGCAGGAGTAGCAGCGGGCGAAATCATCACGCGTACGGGAGTCGCATCCCACGATATTGCACTCGTTATGGGTTCGGGTTGGGTCAGTGCCATCGATGCTCTTGGAACTCCTACTTATGAATGTAATGCCGAAGAGTTAACTGGTTTTTTACCCCCCACAGTTGAAGGCCACTCAGGAAAAGTTCGTTCATATCTCATTGAATCTGAGGGTAAAAGCCTCCGTGCGCTTGTATTTTTGGGTCGTACGCATTTATATGAAGGTAAAGGTGTTGAGCCCGTTGTTCATAATGTCCGCACGGCCATCAAAGCTGGCTGTAAAATTATTATTCTGACAAATGCATGTGGGGCAATCAATACTAAGTTCTCAGTCGGACAACCTGTTTTGGTCCGTGACCACATCTCATTGACTGCGGTATCACCATTAACTGGGGCTACTTTTGTAGATCTCACTGATCTATACAGCAAGCGAATTCGTGCAATTGTAAAGCAAGAAGATGGCACTCTTGATGAGGGTGTCTATGTTCATTGGCGTGGACCAACCTATGAGACACCTGCAGAGATCCACATGATGCGCACGATGGGTGGAGATCTGGTTGGAATGTCCACTGTCCCTGAAGCGATTGCAGCACATGCGCTAGGCGCTGAAATTCTTGGAATCTCATTGGTGACAAATGCAGCGGCTGGAGTCACTGGTGAAAAACTCAATCACGAAGAGGTTATCGCTGCGGGTAAAGCCGCCGCTAATCGTATGGGCGCACTTCTCAAAGGTGTCATTCCAAAGTTATTCTAAGAGCATGGATCTACGCAGCCAGGTGCAAGCATGGATCGATGATGATCCAGATCCACTCACATCTGCGCAGTTACAACTGTGGCTTGATACAGATAATGAGGCAGAGCTGCGCACATCCTTCTCAGGCTTTCTGCAGTTTGGTACTGCAGGTCTGCGGGGGCCAGTACGCCCGGGCCCATCAGGCATGAACCGAGCAGTGGTAGGCCGCACCGCTTGCGCGATCGCCACTTATATGAAGGAGCGAAATTTGAACTCGGTCGTGATCGGACGCGATGCACGGCATGGTTCGGAGGAGTTCACGCAGGAGACTGCGCAGATAATGAGCGGTGCTGGGATGAAGGTCTACGTCCTGCCCCGTCCATTACCCACGCCTGTCCTAGCCTTTGCAACCAATGAATTGAAGTGTGATGTTGGAATCATGGTCACGGCCAGCCATAATCCACCACAAGACAATGGTTACAAGGTTTATTTAGGTGGAACTGTCGATGGAATCCTGTATCGGGGATCTCAAATTATCTCACCTACCGATGAAGCTATTGCTGTACATATCGATGCGATTACAACATTGGCTAACCAACCCCGTGGTAATCAGTGGAGTATTGTCGATGAAAAAATTATTAGTAAATATGTAGGTATTACCGCAGCGATTGCAACCAAGCCAGGTACGTTAAAGATTGTCTACAGCGCTATGCATGGGGTTGGGACCCAAACACTTCAACAGGTCTTTGCTGCTGCCGGCTTTGCCGCTCCCATTCTCGTTGCCACACAGGCCGAACCCGATCCAGATTTTCCAACTGTAGCATTTCCTAACCCTGAAGAGCCTGGTGCAATTGATTTGGCACTAGAGACTGCACGCTCATCTAATGCAGATTTAGTAATTGCCAATGATCCTGACGCCGATAGATGTGCAGCAGCAGTAAAGGATCCAGTTACTGGCTGGCGGATGCTACGCGGAGATGAGTTAGGAGCGATTTTTGGTGAATCGATTGCGCGAAATACCAGCAAAGGGATCTTTGCAAATTCAATTGTCTCTTCCACGATTTTGAGCAAGATAGCTCAGCACTACAACCTAGAGTTTAAGCAGACATTAACTGGCTTTAAATGGCTAGCAAAGATCCAGGGCCTCACCTTTGGATATGAAGAAGCGATTGGCTACGCAGTTGATGCAGGTACCGTCAATGATAAAGATGGGATATCTGCAGCGATAAAGCTTGCCCAGATTGCCAGTGATTTAGCCGCTGCAGGCAAAACACTACTCGATCTACTCGATGAGATCTGGGCCAGGCATGGCGCTCATGCAACCGAGCAGATCTCAATTCGTTTAGGCGATCTCTCTGAAGTTGCAACCATCATGGGTCGCCTGCGCAAGAATCCACCGGTAGAGATTGCGGGTCATCGCGTTACATCTATCGATGATTTATCAAAACCCACAGATGCTTTACCACCTACAGATGGAGTACGTATTTGGCTTGGTGCCAAGATCCGCATCATTATTCGCCCCAGCGGAACCGAGGCAAAGATGAAGTGTTACATTGAGGTTATTGAAAAAGATTTAGCACTTGCGGACAGTGTCATGAATCGATTACGAGGACCACTAAAGGAATTACTATCGTGAGTTATTACGGCTTAGTAGATGGGTCTGAGGTCTCTCTCAAGAAGTACCTCCGATCTCTATCTGGTGTGGATCAAGTGGGTGCTGATGCTCGCGCTGGGATGTTGGCAACACGGAGTATCAAAACAACATCTAAACGTTGGGCTATAGATACTGCGATTTCAATGGTGGATTTAACGACGCTTGAAGGGGCAGATACACCAGGAAAAGTTAAAGCTCTATGCGCCAAAGCCGTTAGACCTGATCCCACCGATCTATCGATACCAAGTGTTGGAGCAGTCTGTGTCTATAACGATATGGTTGCAATTGCACGCACACACTTAGATTCTATTGGTGGTGCTCATGTAGGTGTTGCGGCAGTTTCAACTGCCTTTCCATCTGGGCGTGCATCGATGGCAGTAAAGCTACAGGATACGCGAGATGCCCTTGACGCCGGTGCATCAGAGATAGATATGGTCATTGATCGTGGAGCGTTTTTAAGTGGTGATTACATTACTGTCTTTAATGAAATAGTTACGATTCGTGAACTATGTGGGACCCGTGCACATTTGAAAGTTATCTTTGAAACAGGCGAGCTTGTTACATATGACAATGTTCGTAAGGCCTCATTTCTAGCTATGGCTGCAGGTGCACATTTCATTAAGACATCAACTGGCAAGATTGCACCAGCTGCAACGGCCCCAGTCGTCTTAGTGATGCTTGAAGCTGTGCGTGATTTTTACGAGATGACTCAGACCCGTATCGGCGTAAAGCCAGCTGGTGGAATCAGAAATACTAAGGATGCAATGAAGCAGTTGGTCCTAGTCAATGAGACTGCAGGGCCTGAATGGCTCACCCCCTCTCTCTTTCGTATTGGTGCCAGTGCCCTGTTAAATGATTTGTTAATGCAGCGCATGAAACTCGATGATGGCTACTACGCTAGCCCTCAGTATGTAACGATTGATTAATGGAGACTCAAGTGAACTTTGACTACGCACCAGCACCTGAATCACGGGCAACTGTCTCGATTAAGCCTAAGTACGGCCACTTTATTGGCGGTAAGTTCGTTGCAGGAAGTAAGCACTTCCCCACTATTAATCCGGCAACTGAAGAGGTTTTAAGTCAGGTCGCATTAGCGGGTAAGGCAGATGTCGATGCGGCAGTAAAGGCTGCACGTAAGGCATACACAACGATCTGGTCAAAAATGAGTGGCAAAGAACGTGGTAAGTATTTATTTCGCATTGCGCGCATCATGCAGGAGCGCTCACGCGAGTTTGCAGTCCTTGAGACCCTCGATAACGGCAAGCCAATCCGTGAATCTCGTGATGTCGATGTGCCATTAGCGGCAGCGCACTTTTTCTATCACGCTGGATGGGCCGATAAACTTGAGTTTGCTGGCCTTGGTACATCGACTAAGCCACACGGTGTTGCAGGCCAGATTATTCCCTGGAACTTTCCGCTTTTGATGTTGGCCTGGAAGGTTGCACCAGCACTTGCTGCAGGTAACACCGTAGTTTTAAAGCCTGCCGAAAGTACATCTCTTACCGCACTTTTATTTGCCGAGCTCTGCCAACAGGCAGAGCTCCCTGCAGGAGTTGTCAATATCGTCACTGGTGATGGCTCAACTGGAGCCCTGATCGTTAATCATCCGGGTATCGACAAGATTGCATTTACTGGATCAACAGAAGTTGGAAAGATTATCGCTCGCGCAGTAGCACCAACACACAAGAGTGTGACCCTGGAACTCGGTGGCAAGGCCGCTAACATCATCTTTGAGGATGCGGCAATCGATGAGGCGATTGAGGGCATAGTCAATGGAATTTTCTTTAACCAAGGCCATGTCTGCTGCGCAGGATCTCGCTTGATTCTGCAAGAGAGTATTGCCGATGAAGTACTAGAAAAGCTAAAGAAGCGAATGTCTAAAATTCGTTTAGGTGATCCTATGGATAAGAACACTGATTTAGGTGCAATTAATAGCAAAGAACAGTTACTTAAGATTCGCGAGC
>JABMMN010000056.1 GCA_013205535.1 Candidatus Planktophila sp. | reverse complement strand
GCCATCACTACATGCATGCCCTCATCGGCAACTCCTATCGCTGCGGCCTGTGGTTGTGCTGGATTGGCAAGTGGACCCAGGATATTAAAGACAGTCGCAACCCCCAGCTCTTTACGGGCGGACGCGGCGAAGCGCATCGCAGGATGAAAAACTGGCGCAAAGCAAAATCCGATTCCGATCTCATTAAATGTCTGTGCAACTGCCACTCCATCCAGGGAGATTGAGACCCCCAGGGCTTCGAGTAGATCTCCTGCCCCAGATTTCGAGGAGGCTGCGCGGTTGCCATGCTTGATTACCTTGGCACCAGCGGCTGCGGCGATAATCGCCGCCGTTGTTGAGATATTTATCGTGTTGGCACCATCTCCACCAGTCCCAACAGTGTCGACTGCGCGCTCTGTGATTGTAATGGGAGCACAGTGCTCATACATCTGGGCGACAAGGGCTGCGACCTCATGTGCGCTCGCACCTTTGGTTTTGAGTGCTATCAAAAACTCCTTAATCCGCTCTGTCTCAGTTCGATTTTCCAAAATCTCTCGCATACACCACCGAACATCCTCGCGCTCTAGATCTAAACCATTATCTAGAGTTGCTAAATGGGTTTTCCAGAGGTGATCTGACATGAGAATTTAAATCAAGCCGAAGTGAGATTGTGTCCGCGCAGTAGTTGGGCTGCACTATGAGCCAGTGTGAATGGATCGATGGGATGGATCACCGATGCCTCGGCAAGTGACCATGCAGCCAACCAAGAATCCTGCACCCGGCCTGTAATAACTAACACGGGAGGGCAGTTGAAGACCTCATCCTTTAACTGTCGAGCAATTCCAAGGCCGCCCTCGGGAGCCGACTCCCCATCCAGGATGAATAAATCGATCTGTGATCGATCATCAACAAAGGCGCGAAGGCCCGCACCCGTTGCAAACTCATGAATTGCATGCTCTGGAAGGTCCACCGCAGTTCGCCGTCCCAGGGCTGAAACGATTGTCGCCCGTACGGAGGAATCATCGGAGTAGATAACGATCTGCTTTTTAAGGACCTGTTCACTCACAACCCCGATTCTATCTGCCAAAAGCTCCCGCGGAGTCAGGTCCGAAACTGCGATAAAAAAAGGTGATGAGTTTCATGTCAAAAGAATGCCCAACCCGCGGGCTAAGACGCCCTGGCGCAGGACAGTGCGGCTGTTTTGAGGGATAATTCAGGCATGTCTAGCACAACAATGTCGGCCCACCACAAGATCACCCGCCCCAATGCGGTGGCAGTCGGCACCATCGTCTGGCTATCTAGCGAGCTCATGTTCTTCGCCGCGCTCTTTGCTATTTATTTCACGATCCGTGCCGTGGAGGGTCCTGCTATTTGGCTCGAGTCCCATCAAATTCTTAATATTCCCTTTGCCGCTTTCAATACGACGATTCTTGTTCTCTCGTCTGTGACCTGTCAGTTTGGTGTATTCGCCGCTGAGCGTTTTCAAAATCGAAAGACTGGAACGATGTTTCAGATAAGCAAATGGGGAATGCGCGAATGGTTCTCACTTACGTTTTTGATGGGTGCCTTCTTTGTGGCCGGTCAGGTCTATGAATATGCCGCACTCGTGCACGAGGGTCTTACTCTCTCTTCAAATGCCTACGGCTCTATTTTTTATGTAGCAACAGGTTTTCATGGTTTACATGTTACTGGTGGTCTAATCGCATTTCTCATCGTTTTAGTTCGCGTTGCAAAGGCCCGTCGTTTCACTAGTGGTCAGGCCACGACTGCCATAGTTGTCTCCTATTATTGGCACTTCGTTGATGTCGTGTGGATCGCTCTTTTCTCTGCGATCTATCTGATCAAGTGATGCCATGAGAAAAGTTATGCGACATATTTCCCGTTACCGTAATCACAAGGCCGTTGCACCACTTCTCCTCATCATCGCCCTTTTTGGAATCGGAACTACCTTCAACGTTGCGAGTGCATCGATTAAGGAGCCCATGAACGCCTCTGCGCGCTCGGCCCAGATCGAAGAGGGCAAGCAGATTTTTCTCAAGGGTTGCTCTACCTGTCATGGCCTAAATCTTGAAGGCAGTGCCATCGCCCCAGCGTTAATGGGAGTTGGTGCAGCCTCTGTAGATTTCCAAGTTGGGACTGGTCGCATGCCCGTCGCCGATATGAGCGCTCAGATAGCTAGAAAAGAGCCGGTTTATAATGAGGAAGAGGTAGCGGCCCTTGCCGCATACGTCGCATCCCTTGCCCCTGGTCCGGCCATCCCAACTGATGAGCAGTTAAATTACGAACGGGATGGAAGCACTGCCGAAGGCGGCGAGCTATTTAGAAACAACTGCGCGATGTGCCACAACTTTGCAGGTCAAGGCGGTGCCCTGACTCAGGGCAAATATGCTCCAACACTGATGGGTGTGGAGGCGTATCACATCTATGAGGCTCTCATCACCGGTCCGCAATCGATGCCCGTCTTTAACGATAAGACTCTGACCCCTGAAGAGAAACTCTCGGTGATTAAATGGATCAAAGCTGCAGAGGCAGAGCCAAATCTTGGTGGAGCTTCATTAGGCCGCACCGGTCCCGTAGCTGAAGGCCTGCTCGTTTGGATTCTAGGACTTGGAGTCCTCATAGCCGTAGCTGTCTGGTTAACATCGAGAGCGAGATAAAAACACTATGACGAGTGAACTAGAGGCCTTTGAAGATCCAGGGCTACCTGTACATGCCCCTCGCGCTGCAGATATAGATCCACGTGCTGAAAAGCGTGCAGAACAACAAGTGGCGCTGCTCTTCTGGCTCTCTGCATTTGGTTCTGCCCTTTTAATCTACTCATACATCTGGATCCCAGAGGATGCCTTCATCTTCATTCCGGTAATGGGCAATCAAAATGCGCATCAACTCTTTCTCGGTCTTGGAATGGCGATGTCACTATTCTTCCTCGGTATGGCCGCTGTTCTGTGGGCAAAAAAATTAATGCCAGATACTGAAATGGTGAATCACCGTCACGAGTTTCGCTCATCAGATGAGGACCGTGAGGCGCTCATCAAGACTGTAAAAGAGGGAGTGGGCGGGTTAAAGCTAGGTCGGCGTAAGTTGATCAAAGGCTCTCTCGTAGCATCCCTTGGTCTATTCGCCCTGCCGCCCGTCTTGCTTCTGCGCGATCTGGGTCCTCTTCCTGGCAAAGATTTAGAGAAAACGAATTGGAAGGCTGGAACACGACTTGTAACCGACCCTGGAAACCGTCCAATCTTGGCCTCAGATTTAGAGGTCGGCTCAGTCGTTCAGGTCCTACCGGCGGTAGCCGATACTGGTCACCGTCCGCTCAGTGATATCGCAAAAGATCCAGTTCTCTTGATACGCCTTCGCCCTGAAGAGTTCAAGCTCACGCCGGAGCGGTTAGCGATGACGCATGATGGGATCATCGCCTTCTCCAAAATCTGTTCGCATATGGGCTGCGCCGTCGCCCTGTATGAACAACAGACGAAACATCTGCTCTGCCCATGTCATCAATCGACCTTCGATGTCACGCAGGGGGCCAAGGTCATCTTTGGACCATCGGCCCGTCCGCTACCTCAGTTGGACATCACCGTCGATGAAAAGGGATATTTAATTGCACGTGCACCATTTAATGAAGCCGTCGGACCTAGCTTTTGGGAGCGTAACTCACAATGACAATGATGGAAAAAAGAGTCGGATCAGCGGCCAATTTCGTTGATGAGCGGTTAGGGGCTGCAGGCTGGGTCAAGAAATCACTCAACAAGGTCTTCCCCGATCACTGGACATTCATGTTCGGTGAGATCTGCATGTACTCATTCGTCATCTTGCTTCTATCGGGAACTTTCCTCACCTTTTGGTATGACCCATCACAGCGCGACGTGGTTTATGAGGGTGTTTATCAGCCTCTCAAAGGAATCACGATGTCAGCGGCCTATGCCTCAAGTTTAGATATCTCATTCGAGGTTCGTGGCGGGTTGTTGATGCGACAGATTCACCACTGGTCGGCCAATATATTCATGGCAGCGATCGTTGCGCATCTGCTGCGCGTCTTTTTCACTGGAGCCTTTAGAAAGCCACGCGAGTTCAATTGGATCCTTGGGATTCTCTTATTGACATTAGGCCTAGTCGAGGGCCTTTTGGGTTACTCGCTCCCTGATGACCTGTTATCTGGAACTGGACTGCGAATCACATCTGCAATCATTCAGGCCGTCCCTCTTGTTGGTACCTACCTCACCTTCTTCCTATTCGGAGGTGCATTTCCTGGTGTCGGCTTCATTCCTCGTATTTTTACACTTCACATTCTTATTCTTCCGGGAATCTTTCTGGCTCTGATCACAGTTCACGTGATGCTTGTCTGGTACCAGAAGCACACCCAGTTTCCTGGGCCTGGAAAGACTGAGAAGAACGTCGTTGGACATCCCATCCTTCCCGTATATATGGCCAAGGCCGGAGGATTTTTCTTTATCGTCTTCGGTGTGACGGCATTCTTGGCGGCCGTTGCATCTATTAACCCCATATGGCTATACGGCCCTTATAACCCCGCACAAATCTCGGCTGGATCCCAGCCCGATTGGTACATGGGTTGGCTAGATGGTCTCGTACGAATGGCACCACCATGGGAGACCCATGCCTTCGGCCACACAATTTCATGGAACATCTTGATTCCAGCACTCATCGTCCCAGGAATTATCTTCACAGGAATGGCTTTCTACCCCTTCATTGAGAGTTGGATAACAGGTGATAAACGAGAGCATCATCTCCTTGATCGCCCACGTAACGTCCCAAATCGCACCGCCTTGGGCGTCATGTCAATCACCTTCGTTCTCATAAGCCTGATCAACGGGGGTAATGACATCATCGCTACGCACTTTGATCTATCCATCAATCAAATTATGTGGGCTACGCGCATCTCGATCTTTATTCTGCCTCCCATCGCCTTCGTGGTAACCAAACGACTTTGTCTATCTTTGCAACGCGCAGATCGAGACTTAGTTCTTCATGGAATGGAGACTGGGCGTCTTGTTCGAATGGGTAGTGGTGAGTTCGTAGAGGTTCATGAGCCGATCTCGGCAGAGAAACGCTTTATTCTCACATCCCACGAGCAAGCTGGTGCACTCGAACTTCCAGCTACCGATGCTCGCGGGGTGAAACGACCTGGTGTCCTCAAAAACAAACTACGACTTCGCTTAAGTAAGGCCCATGCCGTGGCCATTCCAAAAACCTCAGCGCAAGATCTTAAAGAGATCGAGCACCATTAATTCGTCGATTTGGTTACTAGCCAAACGCCGACTGCGGTGATTGCGACCCCGAATAATCCCTGAGGACTCAAAGCCTCTCCGAAGAGAAAATAAGCCTCAATCGCAGTTGCAGGAGGAACTAGGTAGAGCAAAGATGAAACCGACGCGGTACTTGACGTGTTGAGAAGCCACAACAGTAGAAGTATCGCTCCCACTGATAATCCAAGTATTAACCAGATAAATGAGGAGATGAACTTCGCGCTCCACTGAATCGATGTCCCTCCAGTTACAAGTGCAGCCACAGCTAATACCGCCCCACTGGCCAAGTATTGATATGCGGTTCCAGCTAAGAGCGGAATGTCGGAACCGATTTTTTTCTGCAGCAATGTCGCGCTGGTACTCCCTATAAGGGCAACAATAATGCCAATAAATGCGGTCAGGGCGATATCAAGTGAGAACGTTGGAGCTAGGACCAAAATTACCCCACCAAAGCCAAGGCCTAAGCCGAGAAGCTGACTCTTTTTCAGTTTTTCCCCAAGGAAAAGTAGAGCCAACACTGAAACGAGCACTGGTTGCAGACTCGTGACAAGGGCGGCGACACCAGCCGATAATCCTTCAGAGATAGCAAAGAAGACTCCACCTAGATAGCAGGCATGAAGGAAGAAACCGATGAGAGCGGAGTTTTTAATTGCGGTACCGCCAATTGCGATGGGTGCATGTAGTGCAAGTGCGATAAAAAGCAGGATTATCGCTGCTATGAAGACTCGAATCGATAAGAAAATAAATGGATCGGCATAAGGCAGACCGTATTTAGCGCCAACAAAGCCCGTGCTCCACAAAATTACAAAGGCAAATGGAGCTAAACGCGCCGGTTTCAATTGCTTACTTAGTGCGAAGTGCTCGAGATTGGTTTTTCATACTCGGTAACCATTCCGATAATGCTAATCATAATGGCCCCAATGCCGATGATGGTGAGCCACCAACCGACAATTAAACCAAGACCCATAGTGCATGCACTCAAGGCAACGGGCAGAGGCCACCATGAATGAGGGCTATAAAATCCGAGCTCCCCTGCCCCATCAATGATCTCTGCTGTGAGATTATCTTCAGGCAAGGTAACGCCAATTCTTTTCTGTGTAAACCAGATATAAAATCCAACCATTCCAGCCAGACATGCCGCCAACAACATTCCGCCGATTCCAACTGGCTCACCACCTACTTGCCAATAGATGATTGTCACCAGAACATAAAAAACGCCTAGGCCGCCGAATAACTGCCAATTTACCTTCATGCCTCTAGTGGCTCTCTGTCTTGATATGAGGATGGTGAAGATCAAAGGCCGGACGCTCACTTGAAATCCGTGGCATGGTCAGGAAGTTATGACGAGGCGGTGGGCATGAGGTCGCCCATTCCAGAGATGACCCATAGCCCCACGGATCATCGGCTCCGACCAATGGAGATTTGCGAGTGATCCAAATATTAATCATGAAAGGAATCATGGAAAAAGCCAACAAGAAGGAGCCGATGGTCGAAATCGTGTTCATGAAGGTAAAGCCATCAGTGGCGAGATAATCGGCGTAGCGACGTGGGAAACCCTTAATACCGAGCCAGTGTTGGATCAAAAATGTTAGATGAAAGCCCACAAAGGTGGTCCAGAAATGAATTTTACCTAGTCGCTCATTGAGCATGCGCCCGGTCATCTTTGGCCACCAGAAATAGAACCCGGCAAACATAGCAAAGACCACTGTTCCAAAGAGGACATAGTGGAAATGTGCAACGACAAAGTAGCTAGCTGAGACGGCAAAGTCCAAGGGAGGTGAGGCGAGAATTATTCCAGTCAAGCCACCGAAGAGAAATGTGACTAAGAATCCCATCGACCAAAGCATGGGAGTTTCAAATGTCACATGGCCACGCCAAATCGTGCCGATCCAGTTGAAGAACTTAACGCCCGTCGGGACGCCGATCAAAAATGTCATGAAGGAAAAGAAGGGAAGCAAGACCTGACCCGAAGCAAACATGTGGTGTGCCCAGACAGAGACGGAGAGGGCAGCGATTGCGATAGTCGCTGCAATTAATCCTTTATAGCCAAAGATCGGTTTACGGCTAAAGACTGGAAAAATCTCTGTGACGATGCCGAAGAAAGGCAGAGCGAGAATGTAAACCTCAGGGTGGCCAAAGAACCAGAATAAGTGTTGGAACAACATCGCCCCACCATTTGCCGGATCAAAGAGATGGGTCCCGTAAATACGATCGGACTCAAGGCCTAGCAGAGCAGCGGCCAAAGGAGGAAAGGCAAGCAGAACCAGAATCGATGTCAGAAGTACGTTCCATGAAAAAATAGACATCCGAAACATCGTCATTCCAGGTGCTCGCATCGTCAAGATTGTCGTGATGAAGTTAACGCCACCAAGGATTGTTCCAACACCGCTGATGGCCAATCCAACTAGCCAAAGATCAGCTCCGATACCTGGTGAATACGTTGCATTGGAGAGTGGAACATAGACGGTCCAACCAAAGGAGGCGGCGCCCCCGGGAGATAGAAATCCGGCAAATGCCATCAATCCACCGAAGAGGTAGAGCCAATAAGAGAGCATGTTCAGACGCGGGAAGGCCACATCTGCTGCGCCGATCTGCAGTGGCATAATCACATTTGCAAAGCCAACGAACAAAGGTGTGGCAAACATCAAAAGCATAATCGTGCCATGCATTGTAAATATCTGGTTGTACTGCTCATAGCTCAAGAACTGCATCCCTGGTCGGGCGAGCTCACTGCGAAGGGCTAATGCTAAGACGCCACCGATTAAGAACCAGGCGAACGAGGTCATGAGATAGAGGTAGCCGATTGTCTTGTGATCGGTTGATGTAACCCACTTGACGAAGTTCTTACCCTTTGGCGCTGATACAGCACTTGGGGCGCTGGTTAATGGACGTTGCGCATACGTTGTCATGCCGCACTCCCTACAAGAGATTGAAGATAACTTTGGTATTCAGAGGGCGTTACGACTTTTACCGTAAATCGCATCTGCGAATGGGCACGACCGCAGTGCATATTGCATCGGCCTGGATATTCACCTAATTTCTTTGCTGTAAATTCAAGGTTATTAGTAACCCCTGGGATATTTTGCATCTGAATCATAAAAGCTGGTATCCAAAAACCGTGAATGACGTCGTTAGCACGTAATGTATATCGAACACGCTCCCCCAAAGGCACAACCAAAACAGGCGGCTCGGATGGAGTGCCTGTCACCACTGCCTCTTTACCCGCATCTGTGTGAGCGAACTGCCATGACCATTGGAAACCGGTCACGGTAATCTCATGAACAGGAGTAGTGCTCTTTGCTGTAATCACGTTTTGCTTCTGAACCGTGAAGAAGAAAAGAACGGCCACGATGACCAGAGGGATGACTGTGTAGGTTATTTCAATTGGGATGTTGTACTGAGTCTGTTTTGGAAACTCTGGTGCACCAACCTTTGGGCGGTGAAATACCGCTGGCCATAAGATCAGCACGAGAGTGATAATCCCAACAACTCCAGCTGCGATCCATGCACCTTGCCACAAAGGCAGGGATTGATCAGTAACACTTGAAACACCCGCCGGGAATCCAAGTTCTGAGACTTTGGAACAGCCTGTTAGGAGGATTAGGCAGGCAAATATGCCGATTTTTTGCATATTCTTTCCTTCCATGGCATTAAGGATATAGGCCACCTCGGGATATCTTCGTATCGAAAACCTAGCCCCGCCTGTGGTTGAGAGCACACTCTATTTTTTTAAATGGGCAGCTATCTCGGCCGCAGCATCCGCTCCGTACGCTTGGGCAAATCGATCAATGAACTCCTGGGCTGTGAATCTATACTCCTGAGTTCCCATAGTTTCGATCACATAGGTGGCGATGAGTGCGCCTACTTGGGCGCAACGCTCGTGGGACAGACCCCATGCAAGTCCTGCGATAAAACCAGATCTAAATGAGTCGCCCACACCTGTCGGGTCAGTTTTTGCATTCTCCTTGGGGCACCCAACCTGAACGGATTCGCCGGTAGCAGTCTCGACCTTGGCACCCTTGCCCCCCAATGTTATGACGCGAACCTTCACTCGGCTCAGGATCTGGGCATCACTCCACCCCGTCTTTTGCATCGCTAGGGCGAGCTCATACTCATTCATGAAGAGGTAGGCCGCACCATCGATGAGAAGTTTGATTTCATCTCCACTCATCCGGGCCATCTGTTGAGAGGGATCGGCGGCAAAGGCAATACCTAACTGACGACAGAGCTCTGAATGGCGCAGCATCGCCTGCGGATCATCGGGAGAAATAACGAGCAGATCAAAACGTCCAGTTTTTTCCATGATGGCGCTCAGATCGAGATTGCGAGCCTCACTCATTGCACCAGGAAAAAAAGATGCGATCTGATTTAAATCATCATCGGTCGTCACCATGAAGTGTGCGGTGTAGAGAGTCTTTGAAACCAAAGCATGTGAGGTGTCAACGCCATGGCGCGTTAGCCAAGCGTCATAATCTGGCCAATCTTTTCCAACGGCAGCGATCAAGACTGGGTTTAAGCCAAGTGCTCCCATGCCAAATGAGATATTGGCCGCACATCCCCCGCGCCGTACATCCAGGGTATCGACAAGAAATGAAAGAGAGATTTTCTCCAAAGAGCCGGCGACGAAGGAGTCAGTGAATTTGCCAGAAAAACTCATCAAATGATCGAGGCCTACTGACCCCGCGACGCCGATCTTCATCCTGCAATCCTAGAGCGAAATGAGAGAGAGATTAGTTAAATGAATCCCCGCAAGCACATGAGCCACCCGCATTGGGGTTATCGATCGTAAAGCCTTGCTTCTCAATCGTATCTACGAAATCTATCGAGGCGCCCATCAGGTAGGGATCACTCATCTTGTCGATAATTACTTTGACGCCACCGAACTCATGGATGATATCTCCATCTTGGTTGCGATCATCGAAATAGAGCTGGTATCTCAATCCCGAACAACCCCCGGGTTGTACGGCTACACGCAACATTAGGTCATCACGACCCTCCTGCGCCAACAGCGCAGCTACCTTTACTGCGGCGACCTCGGTTAGACGGATAGCCGTGGTGAGTGAATCAGTCGGTGTATCTATGGACATGAGATTTTCTCCTCGAATCGGTACTCAAATTCTACCTGCTCTGCCTTGATTGGCGCGAGTGCAACGTGGTGCAGGACTTATATAGTGGGTCACATGAAAAATGAACCCACCGGCAAAGGACGCCCAACCCCCAAACGCAAGGTCTCAGAGGCGAAGCGGATTACATCCTCCCTTGCCCCAGTTGTGACGAAGGAGCAAAAACGTGAGGCTAAATTGGCTTCTCGCCAAGACCGTGTGGCAAGTCGTGCGGCGTATCTGCGCGGAGAGGAGAGCGCCCTACCTCTGCGAGATAGAGGACCAGCACGTCGCTTCGTGCGCAACTATGTGGATGCGCGTCGATCTATCGGCGAATATTTTCTCCCTATCATCTTCGTTGTTCTCATCCTCACTCTCATTCCCACTCCATCGGTCCAATTCGGAGCTATCGCGATTATGTATGGTGTGTTGATCATGGCCGTGGTGGATGGGATCTTTCTGGGACGTAGAATCCGCAAACTCATGGGAGAGAAATTCCCAAACGTTTCCACAAAGGGGCTTGGAATGTATGCCTGGTTGCGCTCTACGCAGATGCGCCGACTACGCGCACCACACCCTCAAACTAAAGTGGGCGACGAGGTTAATTAAGGGCGCGGATTCGGGCTGGCGTTTTTGCTTGGATCGGTTTCAGGCAGTTTCCCAAGAACTTTATCAATCGCCTTCATCGTATCTGCATCGAGTTTTACACCTGAGGCTTTTGCATTTTCTTTGACCTGAGATGGTTTTGTCGCCCCCATAATCGCCGATGAGACATTTGGATTTTGCAATACCCAAGCAATGGCTAGTTGAGACATCGTCAAACCCGCCTCTTTAGCCACAGGAGCCAAGTTTTGAACTGCAACCAATACCTCCTCGCGCAGCCAGCCCTTGATCATCCCGGCTCCGCTCTTCTTATCGGTTGCACGCGATCCCGTGGGGACTTTTTTGCCCGGCACATACTTACCAGTCAAGACTCCCTGCGCGATCGGCGACCAGACAATCTGACCAATGCCCTCTTTAACGGATAGTGGAACGACTTCGGCCTCAATCACACGCCAGAGCGCTGAGTACTGCGGCTGACTTGAAACGAATCGGTTGTAGCCACGTGCATCTTGTATGGCAAGGGCCGATGAGATTTGCGATGCATTCCACTCAGAGAAGCCAATGTAATGGACCTTGCCAGCGCGAATCAGATCATCGAAGGCGCTGAGTGATTCCTCAAGCGGGGTTTCGAAGTCAAAGCGATGCATCTGATAGAGATCGACATAATCGGTCTTTAAGCGCTTGAGCGATGCATTGCATGATTCGATGATGTGTTTGCGCGATAGACCGCGATCATTTTTACCAGTACCCGTAGGCCAATAAACCTTCGTGAAGAGCTCATAAGACTCACGGCGTACGCCTTTGAGTGCTTTGCCCAAAACGACTTCGGCACGAGTGCCGGCATACACATCGGCGGTGTCATATGTGGTGATCCCCTCATCAAGGGCTGCTTTCACACATTTGATCGCAGCATCGGCCTCAACTTGTGATCCATGTGTGATCCAATTGCCGTAAGAGATTTCAGAGACATACATACCTGTACTGCCAAGGCGACGAAATTCCATGTCACAACCCTATGACTTAAGGGCTTGATTGCCAAGCCCCGTGATTGCGGATTTAAAGGTCATAAGTAAATCTATCGAACGTGCGATACAACAAAGGGAAGTTTTACGACCTCAACGAAACATTCTCGCCCCCGAAGATCAATGACTAATGTATCGCCTAACTTAACACCAGGTGCAAGCAGTGCCAGCCCGATACCAGTCTTGAGAGTTGGCGAGAAAGTCCCGCTTGTAATCTCTCCCAAAAGCTCTCCATCTGAGTTCTTGACCAGCATATGTGAACGAGGGATTCCCCGATCGAGCGATTTGAGTGCAACGCTGCGTACCGTGGATTTATCTGATTTCTGAAGGCGTAACACTTGACTTCCTTGAAAATCCCCCTTTTCCCAAGCAATCGCCCAGGATGCACTTGCCTGAACGGGGGAGATTTCAATTGAGAGCTCGTTGCCGTGAAGTGGGTATCCCATCTCAGTGCGCAATGTATCTCTAGCTCCCAACCCACAAACCAAACCGCCAAGAGGTTCAATTGCAACTACTAGAGCATCCCACACACGGGATGCATCGCCCACTCTAGGTAAAAGTTCATATCCAAGTTCGCCCGTATAGCCAGTTCGGCAGATGATGACATCTGCGCCTGCTATTACAACTCGTGTGAAGGCCATGTAATCGATGCTGGTATCGACTCCAAAAGATTGCATCACTTGCGGCGCTAGAGGCCCCTGCACAGCAATAACTGCATATTCATGATGAAGATTTGTCACAGTTATGGAGTTAGGAGCATTATTTGCTAATGCTGCGACCACGTTCTGCGTATTTGCTGCATTGGGAACCAGGAAAAAATCATCCTCTGAATTTCGATAGACAATCAGATCATCGATCACACCACCCTCAGGCGTGCACAAAAGTGTGTACTGGGCCGACCCATCTAAAATGCGGTTAAGATCATTTGTAAACATTGTATTGAGATAATCCAAAGCACCTTCACCTGTGACCGAGGCCTTGCCCAGATGTGACACATCAAAGATTCCAACACGCTCGCGGACTGCCTTATGCTCGGCTAAAACTCCGCCACCTGGATACTCGATCGGCATCATCCACCCACCAAAATCGGCCATTTTCGCATTACGGGCTAAATGTCGCTCATTGAGCGGAGACAGATCCATAGTACAAACTTACCAAGACATCTATTACGATGGAGCCCATGAGCATTGTGAAGATCTCCGACGGGCCACTCAAAGACGAAGTCCTTGTAGTTGGATTATCAAGTACGAACTCCAAAGGCGGTATCGCAATCGAATCAGGAGACTTGGCCATCGATACTAAGGCGATCCTGGCATCTCTTATTGAAATGGGCGCAACAGGTGCCCCCGATGAAGTCATTAAGACTCCTGGAAGCGCAGTGCGCATGATGGTCTTCACGGGTCTTGGAAAAAAATCTGCTCACTATCCGCATGAAGTTCTACGCCGAGCAGCGGGTGCGGCATCGCGTGCCTTATCTGGCACAAGTAGTGCAACTTTTGCTCTTTCAACATCTAGTCCTGAAAGTATCGCAGCCGTGGCAGAGGGAGCATCACTTGGTGCCTACGTCTTTAGCGAGTTCAAAGGATCTTCAAAGGCCGATCTCAAGGCCGCTTTGAAGACGATCACGATATACAGTAAATCGGCTTCAAAGCCGGATGCAAAAGCGGCAGTCTCACGTGCAAAGGTCATCGCCGACTACACATTCTTGGTGCGCGATCTGATCAACACACCGCCGAGTCATCTGACCCCTATCTCATTTTGCAAAAAACTCTCTGACTCAATCAAATCTCTTGGTGGGGCCAAGGCCGGTTTGAAGGTAACGATCTGGGATGAGAAGCAACTCAAATCTGGTGGCTTCGGTGGAATCATCGGGGTGGGACAGGGATCTGCTAATCCCCCACGCCTGCTTCACATCTCTTACACACCCGCTGGCGTTGCAAAGAAAAGATATGCACTTGTTGGAAAGGGAATCACCTTTGATACAGGTGGCCTTGCTCTTAAACCAGCTAAGGGAATGGAGGCGATGAAATCAGATATGAGTGGAGCGGCCGCGGTATGTGCTGCAACACTTGCAATTGCTGCGCTCAAACTCCCCATCGCAATCGAAACATGGGCGCCACTTGCTGAAAATATGCCGAGTGATACCGCGACTCGCCCCAGTGACATCATCACAATTTTAGGTGGCAAAACAATCGAGGTCTTGAATCCAGATGCAGAGGGGCGCTTAGTTTTAGCCGATGGACTCGTCAAAGCCCAAGCTAGCAAGAACAAACTCGATGGCATCATCGATGTGGCTACTCTGACCGGTGCCCAGGTCATCGCTCTCGGTACTCGAACCAGTGCGGTCATGACAAATAATGAGGAGTTCTCATCGCGCTTCCTTGCCGCGGCAGAACGCAGTGGGGAACAGTTCTGGCCTATGCCTCTTCCAGTTGAGCTGCGTGCATCCCTTGACTCACCTGTTGCAGATATGGCCAATATTGGAGATAAGAGCGGTGGGATGTTGGTAGCAGGATTATTTCTTAAAGAGTTTGTTCATCCAGATCTACCCTGGCTCCATTTAGATATTGCCGGCCCAGCATTTAATACAGCCAGTGCTCATGGATACACCCCTGTGGGTGGTACTGGAATCGCGCTTCGTGCACTTGTCACCTTGGTTGAAGGCGCTTAAAAGTAGGCATTGGGCGCTTTTACCCCCTGTACGGCAAGATAGAGTCCTAAAGTTTTTTAAGATTATGAATGGAGCTATACGCGTGCCAGAGTTTGATCTAGTCATCATCGGCGGGGGAAGTGGTGGATATGCCTGCGCCCTGCGAAGTGCCCAGCTGGGCAAGAGCGTTGCTCTCATCGAGGCTGACAAGGTTGGCGGCACGTGTCTGCACAGAGGTTGCATTCCGACAAAGGCTCTTTTGCACAGCGCCGAGATCGCCGATGGAGCGCGAGAGGGCACTAAATTCGGTGTGAAATCAAGTTTCGATGGAATCGACATGGTAGGCGTCAATTCATATAAAGATGGAGTTATTTCTCGTTTGCACAAGGGCCTCCAAGGCTTAATCAAATCTCGTGCGATTACGTATGTCGAAGGATACGGAAAGCTAGTCTCGAAAAACTCTGTAGAGGTAAATGGTGAGATCTACACCGGAAAAAATATTGTTCTTGCAACTGGCTCTTTTGCTAAAACCTTGCCAGGTATCGAGATTGATGGCAAGCAGATTATCACATCTGATCATGGGACAAAGATGGACTATGTCCCAAAGAGTGTGATTGTTTTAGGTGGAGGCGTTATTGGCTGCGAGTTTGCCTCGGTCTGGAAATCATTTGGTGCTGATGTAACGATCATCGAAGGCCTTGCTCATTTAGTCGCCCTGGAGGATGAGTCATCGAGTAAGCAGCTAGAGCGCGCATTTAGAAAGCGCGGAATTAACTTTGAACTCGGAGCATTCTCTAAGTCGGTGACTAAGAAGAAGGATAGTGTTGAAGTAACTCTAGAAAACGGTAAGACATTCTCTGCCGAAATACTCTTGGTCTCAGTCGGTCGTGGTCCTGTGTCAGCAAACTTGGGCTATGAAGAGGCAGGAATCACCCTGGATCGGGGCTATGTTTTAGTCGATGACAAGTGTCGCACTAACGTCCCAGGTATCTGGGCAGTTGGCGACCTCATCCCCACCCAACAGTTGGCCCATGTTGGCTTCGCAGAGGGCATGCTGGTTGCCGAAGAGATTGCAGGATTGAATCCAAGCCCTATTAATTACGATGGAGTCCCGCGAGTCACATACTCGGATCCTGAAGTTGCATCAGTCGGCTTAACAACGGCAGAGGCAAAAAGACGTGGCCATGATGTAGTTGAGCTCACCTATGACCTGGCTGGTAATGGTAAGGCGCAGATTCTCGGTACCGCTGGCTCCATTAAATTAATCGCAGAAAAAGACGGGCCTATACTCGGAGTTCACATGGTGGGCGCGCGTGTCGGAGAACTTTTGGCCGAGGCCGAACTAATCTTTAATTGGGAGGCGCGGGCAGTAGATGTAGCATCCTTAGTTCACGCACATCCGACCCTGTCCGAAGCGATGGGTGAGGCGCATATGGCACTTGCAGGTAAACCGCTCCACGCACACGGATAATCAGGGAGAATAAAGTTATGACTCACTCAGTGACCATGCCCGCACTTGGAGAAAGTGTGAGCGAAGGCACCGTCACACGCTGGCTAAAAAACGTCGGTGATTCGGTAGCAGTTGATGAGGCCCTCCTTGAAGTCTCGACGGACAAAGTGGATACAGAGATCCCATCCCCCGTTGCCGGCATCCTTTTATCAATAGATGTGCCAGTCGATACAACCGTTGCTGTCGGTGCACGTCTTGCCGTCATTGGAGAGAGCGGGCAGAGTTCGGCTCCCGTAGTTGCCGCTCCCGTAGTTGCCGCTCCCGTAGTTGCCGCTCCCGTAGTTGCCGCTCCCGTAGTTGCCGCTCCCGTAGTTGCCGCTCCCGTAGTTGCCGCGATAGTTCAACCCAGCGATGCCTACGTCACTCCCCTTGTCCGTAAATTAGCCAATGACCTTGGAGTCGATCTATCTCAGATTAAAGGTACAGGCATTGGCGGGCGTATTCGCAGAGAGGACGTTGAGTCCCTATCAAGACCAGTAACAGCGGCAGTGAGCACACCTACTTTTTCACCATCTACTGCGCCATCTACTGCGCGAACTGCCCCATCGCTTAGCGCATCACCACTTCGTGGGACTACTGTGACGATGTCACGGCTTCGTAAAGTCATTGCTGCGCGAATGGTCGAGTCTTTACAGGTAAGTGCGCAATTGACAACTGTTGTTGAGGTTGATGTGACAAAGATTGCCCGCTTGCGCGAGCGATCCAAAGAGAGCTTTGAGGCACGAGAGGGTGTGAAACTCTCGTTTCTACCATTCTTTGCAGTTGCCGTATGTGAAGCGTTAAAACAGCATCCCGTTTTGAACTCCTCCGTTGAGGGCGATCAGATCACCTATCACGGCACTGAGCACCTCGGTATTGCAGTCGATACCGAACGTGGTTTGTTAGTGCCCGTCATTTCAAATGCGGGAGATTTAAATATGGGGGGTATTGCGAGAAAAATCTCTGATCTTGCAGCGCGCACGCGCGATAACAAGGTCACTCCCGATGAACTTGGTGGCGGGACATTTACATTGACCAACACAGGCAGCCGTGGAGCCCTCTTTGATACCCCGATCATCAATCAACCGCAGGTAGCCATACTGGGTCTTGGCGCGATAGTGAAGCGTCCCATGGTCGTGCGCGCAGAAGATGGCGGGGAGACGATTGCTATCCGTTCAATGGTTTATTTGGGACTCTCCTATGATCACCGTGTTGTAGATGGAGCAGATGCTGCTCGATTCTTGGTAACTCTTAAAGAGCGTCTCGAAGGTGGAGCATTCGAATCTGATTTGGGCCTCTAGTAACCATGGGGATTCCTGAACGCATTGCTATTACAGGCAGCTCAGGATTGATTGGCACCGCCCTTGTTGGTCATTTAAAATCAGAGGGACACACCGTTCAGAGGCTAGTGCGCAGAGCTCCTGTCGCCGTTGATGAGGTTTCTTGGGATCCATATTCGGGTTACGTGGATTTAGCCGCTCTTGAGGGGGTGGATGCGATCATCCATCTGGCGGGTACTCCCGTTGCCGACAAACGCTGGAGTAAAAAATATAGGACTCAAATCCTGAACTCTCGATTACTGGGCACAAGCACAATCGCAAAGGCAGTTGCGCAAGTCAAACCCGATGTCTTTATATCAGCCAGTGCTATCGGCTGGTATGGCGAGAGCGGTAATCGCGCAGTGACTGAATCAGATCGCGCCGGTGATGATTTTCTCGCAGCAGTGTGTCGCGAGTGGGAGGCGGCCGCTGACTTAGCGGGTAGTGTCCGCACAGTAAAACTACGCACAGGTCTTGTCTTGGATCCAACTGGTGGTGCACTCGGAAAAATGCTCCCTCTCTTTCGATTTGGTCTTGGTGGAAGACTTGGTAATGGAAAACAGTGGTGGTCATGGATCACACTCCATGATGTCGTTCGAGCAATCGACTTTGCCCTCGTTGAAAATATCTCAGGTCCGGTCAATCTGACCTCACCAAATCCAGTGACGAATCAAGAGTTCACCTCTGCTCTAGCCCGGGCACTTAATAAACCTGCAGTTTTTCCTGCACCTGCCTTTGCACTCAAACTCACCCTCGGTGGTTTTTCAAGTGAGGTGCTTGGCTCAAAGCGCGTGGTCCCCAACATTCTCACCCAGTCAGGATTCACCTGGGACTATGCCCACATTTCGCAGGCTCTCAATGCGTTAGTGGAAAGCTAACTCGGCCGCTAATTTTCCTGTAAATAGGGCTCCCTGCTGTGATGGGACGGCTCGGTGATCACCGGCAATAAATATCTGCTCACTTATCTTGAGAGGTTGAGACAAAGGCTTGCCCACATAGTGCAAAGGCAGCGCCGATGGGATTTCATACTTAGCGATCAACGGCCAATCACGGGTATCACTTAACCACAAAAGCGCCAAATGGCGCCTGACTTCAGATTCAGTTGTATTCAGAGGAGTTGTAGTTGAGATTAGGTGTGCACCGGGCGGAGCATACGATGGTGAGATATCTGAGATGACAACGCTATTTATCACCGGTCCCCGGCGTTGCCCATCCACAATCAAATGTCCCGTACCCGACGGGTTGATTTCTGATGTGTGATACCAGGTGATACAGCCAGCCATAGAGGTTCCATCACCTATATCCAATAGCTGTGTTGCAGTTGCTGCATCGGTTGCGATGATGATTTTCTTGGCAAAAAAATCCCCCTGTGATGTCTCGATGAGCGAATGTGAGAATCGCTCAACACGGGTATGTAGTTTCAGATTATGAACTCGCTTAGCTAAAGCCATAGGTAGTTGACCAACTCCCAGTCGAGGCAATCCCGGAGACCCGTTGATAAATGAGCGAATAGTAGAGATGCCATAAGTGGCATCAACTTCATGTGGATCGGTGAGGAAAACCCCCTCTAAGAAGGGGCGAAGGGTTCGCTCGTATGTCCTACCTACGACCTCAAGGAGTTGACCCAGTGATGCATTTTTTGCGGGCTTAGTAAAAATAAGTCGAAGCAAGTTGAGTTTCTCAGGAATGGTTCCTGTCGCAGAATCAAAGACCGAAAGCGGAACAGTGCGAGGATCTCCGATCACATGCCTTCTGTTCCCAACTCCAACTTCAATGATTCGTGGAGCAGGTATGAACTCGATCTCTCTGACTACATCAAGGGCAACTAATGATGGATACTTCGAGTTGATGAGTTGGAATCCACGATCACAGAGAAATCCAGAGATCTCATCGGTTGCGACCCGTCCCCCTACGCGATTACTTGCCTCTAAAAGAACTACATCGGCGCCCTTCTCCTGCAGAGTAAGAGCTGCACTCAAGCCCGCTAAACCCCCGCCGATGACCGCACAGTCATATGAATCAGCCATAGCCTACGATTCCAACGCGCAAAGCCACCTACTTTTTCGCAAGCTTTGAGGGCCACCAGATTTTGCCACCAATATCGTAGGCAAGGGCTGGGACCAAGATTGTGCGCACGATCAAGGTATCGAGCAGAACACCAAATGCCACGGCAAAGCCGAGCTCTGCCAGAAAGACCAGTGGCAAGATGCCAAGAACTGCGAAGGTGGCAGCTAGGACTATTCCTGCCGATGTGATCACCCCTCCGGTCACGGTCAAACCTTTGATGATGCCTGCGCGTGTACCAATCTTTGCGCTCTCCTCACGCACTCGAGTCATCAAGAAGATGTTGTAATCAATTCCCAGGGCTACGAGAAAAATGAAGGCAAAGAGAGGAAATGAAGTATCGGCACCCTTAAAGCCAAATATGTTCTCAAATACAAGTTGACATGCACCTAGCGTTGCGAGGAAGGACAGAACCACTGTCCCAAGGAGCAGCGCCGCCGATAATATGCTTCGAAGCAGCAGACCAAGGATGATCGTGATGATGACAAGCACAATAGGGATGATGGTGCGATTGTCATGATTTGCCGCGACATCGGTATCAAAGGCGACAGCAGTTGATCCTCCAACTAGAACTGAAGAATCAATTGCCGAAACAGCCTCTCGAATCTTTGGGATCACATCCCGAGCAGCGACAGAGTCAGGATTAAGATCCAAGATCACGTTCAAAATTACCGTGCCATCTAGCACTTTGATCGGCGCAACTGGTTGCCCTGGGATTGTGGGAGCTGTGCGTAATGGCTCTACTGATGCGATACCTTCAATTGGAATTAAGGCCGCCGACACCTTATCGGCTGAGGCTTGACTGACCACAACTTCGGTCGGTTGACCTGATCCACCCGGAAAGTGTTGGCCTAAGCGCTCTAAACCAACGACTGAGTCAGGACGCTGAGTGAAGGCATCGGCGGTAGATAAGCCACGAGCATTGAGAGTTGTCGAAAATCCAGCAAGAACGACCAAAACCACTGAGGTCGCAATCCAAAGTTTGCGAGGACGTTTTTCAACACTGGAACCGATCTTCGCCCATACTCCAGTGAGTTGAGAGTTGAGATCATCATGGCGTGGAATGCGGGGCCAGAAAATCCAACGACCACATGCCACCAACAAGGCTGGCAACAGAGTCAAAATTGTCAACATCGATACTGCGATACCGATTGCACCGACGGGACCTAAGCCACGGTTGCCCGAGAGATCACTCAGAAGAAGGACAAGGAGTGCGGCGATTACAGTTGAGCCAGAGGCGAGAATGGGTTCAAAGACACCCTTAATCGCTGCCTTCATCGCAACAAATGGATCGTCGAAATGATGTAACTCTTCCCGATATCGCGAGATAAGAAGTAGGGCGTAGTCAGTGGCCGCACCCAATACGAGCACAGATAAAATCCCCTGAGACTGGCCGTTCAAATCGATGACATCGTTCTTAGTCAAAAGATAAACCAGACCTCCGGCAGTTGATAAGGCGATAACCGCCGAAAATAAGGGAAGAATCCAAAGGACAGGAGAGCGATAGACGACTATCAAGATGAGAGCAACGACTATTAAGGTCGTGAACAGAAGCGATGAATCAATTCCCTCAAAGGCCCCAAAGAGATCACCAAGTAGAGCTCCAATACCAGTGACATTTGCGCTCAAACCGACACTTGCTGCATATTCAGAGGCATCTTCGCGCAGTGTCTCAATCACTTGTGGAAGGGCCGGTAGTTCATTCGGTAGCAGATCTGTTGCAATCTCTGATTTAAATGGAAGATTGACTAATAGAGCCTTTCCATCCTGTGATGGAAAGGCAAAAATCTCTTCACCTTGAGTCAGATACTTTGAGATTGGTACATCAGTGTCACCGATTTTTTTATCTCCCAATCCTGACAAACGTACATTCAGGGCTGCAATCTTCTCCTTATCGATCTCTCCCACGTACAAGACTAAGGTTGGCAGGCTCTGATTTTGATCGGCAGTAAATTTCGCAGTGAGCTTGGATGCCTTGGTAGATTCGGCACTGTCAGGCAAGAAGGCAGAGTTATCGTTCTCCTGCACCGTTGATAGGGCACCAAAGAGAGGACCAAAGACCCCGCTGGCACCCAACCAGATGAAGATCACGATAAGGGAACTCACAAAAGGACGTCGGCTCTTTTTGACGATTGTGGGCGACACGGTAACTACCTTTCAAATTGGTATGGATGTAAGCCTACCTTTAGGCTATCTCCGTGTCCGACCGGGTAAGTACAGATGAGACAACCATCGCCCTCATTCGCCATGGTCTCGTTGACTACTCAAAAGCCTGGCAAGAGCAACGAGTGATTCACGATGAGGTCGCGCGGATGAAACGAGCAAATACGCTTTTATTATTGGAGCACCCTTCCGTCTACACCGCCGGTCGGCGCTACGATGTCTCAGAACGGCCACAAAATGGAGCTCCTGTCATTGAGGTTGATCGTGGAGGGCGTATTACATGGCATGGTCCAGGACAACTCGTTGGCTACCCGATCATTCGCCTTGCCAAGCCGACCGAACTCGTTGGTTTTGTCCGCGAAATTGAGGCCGGACTTTCTCTCGTATGTGCAGAATTCGGTATAGAGGCACATTGCATTAAAGGTCGATCAGGTGTGTGGGTACGCGATAGCAAAGGTGATCGCAAAATCGCTGCAATCGGAATCAGAGTCGCACAAGGTGTGACCATGCACGGCTTCGCACTTAACGTCAGCCCCGACCTCTCAGCATTTGAGCAGATCATTCCATGTGGGATTTCTGATGCAGCTGTAACTTCGATGCAAAAAGAGTTAGGTCGCACCATCACTATCGAGGAAGTCTCACCAGCTCTCGAGCAGCATATATTTGAATCGCTCAAGCGGGTGTGCATATGAGCATTGCACCAGAAGGCCGAAAGATGATTCGCATAGAGGCACGAAATGCCCAAACTCCGATCGAACGTAAACCTGAGTGGATCAAGACTCGAGCGAATATGGGCCCTGAGTACACACGTCTACGCTCTTTAGTAAAGAGTGAAGGCCTTCATACCGTCTGCCAAGAGGCAGCCTGTCCAAATATTTTTGAGTGTTGGGAGGATAAAGAGGCGACATTCTTAATCGGTGGGGATAAGTGCACCCGACGCTGTGATTTTTGCAATATCGACACTGGAAAACCAGATCCATTAGATCGCACCGAACCACTCAAGGTTGCTCAATCGATTAGGGCGATGGGACTGGCCTATGCCACGATCACAGGAGTAACACGCGATGACCTTGCCGATGAGGGTGCGTGGTTGTACGCCGAGACAATCCGACAGGTGCATGAACTCAATCCTGGCTGTGGGGTAGAGATGCTTGCCCCTGATTTTCATGCAAAGAGCGACCTGCTGAATGAGATTTTTCAAACATGGCCTGAGGTTTTTGCTCACAACTTAGAGACAGTGCCTCGAATATTCAAAGAGATTCGCCCTGCCTTCACATACGAAAAATCCCTACGTGTTATTACCATGGCACGCGATTTTGGATTGATTACAAAATCAAATCTTATTCTCGGCTTGGGTGAGAGCCGTGAAGAGGTATCGCAGGCACTTGTGGATCTTCGCAGTGCCGGTTGCGACTTAATCACGATTACTCAGTATCTGCGCCCGACTAATCGCCATCATCGAGTAGAACGTTGGGTTAAACCAGAGGAGTTTGTTGAGCTCGCCGCGCAGGCCTCAGAGATTGGTTTTCTGGGTGTCATGAGCGGACCATTAGTGCGCTCAAGTTATCGTGCTGGGCGCTTGTACAAACAGGCGATGGCGGCCAAGGCCTCTCATGGCTGATCTCGTCTATCCCCCAGTAATTGTGCTTGTGAAATCATTGTGGAGGTATTTGGGTCTTACATTTGATTTCCAAGGTGATGAGAATGTTCCTCGCAAGGGTGGTGCAATCCTTGCTATCAATCATGTGGGTTACTTTGATTTTGCACTCACGGGAACTGCCGCTCTTCCTGCTGGGCGCTACGTACGCTTTATGGCCAAAAAGGAGATCTTTGCAAACAAAGTTGCTGGGCCCCTGATGCGAGGTATGCACCATATCAATGTAGATAGAGAGAATGGAGCGGCATCATTTGTTGCAGCTCTGCGTGCTCTCAAATCTGGTGAGATTATCGGAATCTTCCCCGAAGGAACTATTTCGACTAGCTTTGAAATCAAAGCCCTGAAATCTGGAGCAGTGCGACTAGCAATGGGCGCAGGTGTTCCAGTAATCCCGACAGTTATCTGGGGTAGCCAGCGTGTCTGGACAAAAGGTGTGAAAAGGAATTTGCGCCGTGAACACATTCCTATCAGCGTTGTATTTGGTGAGCCAATCACATATGCCAGAGCCGATGATCTTGAGATTGCAGAAAATGAACTTCGAGAAACACTTCTGGCAATGCTTCGTCAAGTGCAAGATAAATACCCAGATAGCCATGTTGGGCAGCGATGGGCCCCAACCCGCCTTGGTGGAACGGCCCCTGCTCCCCTAAACTAAGGGATATGTTCAAGAGAAAATCTAAGGAAAAGAAGGCTAAATCTGCCCGCCTGCAGACATTCAAGGATGCCTACAAAGTAACAAAACTTCAAAAGCCCTGGATTCCATTTGCCCTCATCGGCATCTTTCTTTTAACTTGGATCGTTGGAATAGCAATCGGAGCATTGATTGGCCGTCCCGTTTATTTTGGATTTATCTTTGCACCACTCGCTCTTCTTATTGCATTACTGTTTTTCACTCGCCAAGCTGGAGCAGCGGCTTACTCATCCATTGAGGGTCAGATGGGTGCAGGGGCAAGTGTCCTCATGGCAATCCGTAAGGGATGGACAACAACTCCTGCAGTCGCGGTGACTCGCAATCAAGACATGGTCCATAGAAGCGTTGGTCGCGCCGGAATCGTTCTCACTGGAGAGGGTTCCAATCAGATTGCCCAACTGCTCAATGATGAGCGCAAGAAGACAGAGCGCTTTGCACCTGGCGTTCCTATCGCACTTGTCATGGTCGGCGATGAGACCGGTCGAGTCCCGATCCGCAAGCTCCAGAAGCATCTTAGAAAATTGCCAAAGAAATTAACGCCGCGTCAGATGCGCGAAGTACGTGCCCGCTTAAAAGCTGTTGGCGGATTATCAATCCCAATTCCCAAGGGTCCAATGCCAACTCGTGCACCAAAGATGCGCTAGTCCCTCTTAAGACCTTACTTCCCAGGCAAGGTTTATGAAAAAAAGCTGTGTGCCACGGCAAGTTTTTGGGTAAACCCTTTCTGAGAACATCCATTTGAAGTACTGTGATGACACGTTTTGGAGAGAAGCGGGGTCTGTAGGGTGGGTTCAGAAAGTTCAGTTATTGTCTCTTTGCGCGGGTTGGCCAAAAACTTTGGCACAGTTCGCGCCGTCGATGGAGTCGATCTAGATATTTATCAAGGTGAGTTTTTGACTCTTCTAGGCCCATCAGGTTCAGGTAAGACAACTGTTCTTCGCATGATTGCCGGATTTGAAATACCTGATGCCGGAAGAATTGAACTCAATGGCAAAGAGATTACCCATCTTCCTGCCTATGAGCGTGATGTTAACACTGTCTTTCAGGACTATGCACTCTTTCCACATATGGATGTTATTTCAAATATAGAATATGGATTGCGCGTAAAGGGAATTGGTAAGGTTGAGCGTCGCGCGCAAGCCATGCTTGCATTGCAACAGGTTCGACTCGATGGCTATGAAAATAGAAAGCCAAACCAGCTCTCTGGTGGTCAAAGACAGCGTGTAGCATTAGCTAGAGCGTTAGTGAACCGTCCAGCGGTATTGCTCTTAGATGAACCACTAGGTGCGCTGGATCTCAAGCTGCGTGAGCAAATGCAAATAGAGTTAAAGGAGTTGCAGCGCGAAGTTGGAATTACCTTCATATTTGTTACACATGATCAAGAAGAAGCACTGACGATGTCAGATCGAGTCGCTGTCTTTGATCGAGGAAAAATTCAACAACTCGATAAGCCTGCAACAATTTATGAAAATCCAGCAAACTCATTTGTTGCAGGCTTTGTGGGTATTTCAAATTTGATTACAGGTGCTGCCAGTGTGAGCTTGCTGGGTAAATCAGGAACGTGGCTGGTGCGCCCTGAAAAAATTGAGGTTGATTCAGCGCAATCTGGCGGACGAAGGGCAACAGGAAAAATCCGTGAGGTCGAGTATTTTGGCCCTGCCACAAGGTTTTTAGTTGATTTAGATGTAGGCATCTCACTGATGGCTCTTCGCCAAAATACCTCTGAAAGTGCAACATCTGTTGCCACCATGCGAAATTCAAAGGTAACTGTCAGTTGGGATATAGAGAGTGAGTACAACGTAGAAAAATAGAATTCTCAGCTAGCTAGCAGTTGAGAAACGTGCTGGAAATCCCGGTGCGATGTCGCAAAGAAGCGACAGAAAGGGACACGAGTGAAGATCACACGAGTTCGAAAGACCGTAATTGTAATTGCGGCAGGAGCGCTACTGTTGAGCGGATGTTCAAGTTCGGATAGCGATTCTGCGGGTGGAGCGTACGCAGGCCCTGTTCAAGATACCCCAGGAACAATCAATGTTCTTGCCTGGCCAGGTTATGCAGAAGATGGTTCAACAGATCCAAAAGTTGACTGGGTAACACCTTTTGAAGAGGAAACTGGTTGCACTGTTAATGTAAAGACTTACGGAACATCTGATGAAGCTGTTCAGTTGATGCAAAGTGGTGGCTACGACGTTGTCAGCGCCTCTGGAGATGCGTCTCTTCGCCTAATCTTTGGTGGAGATCTTCAGCCAGTTAATCTAGATTTGATTCCAAACTATGCAGATATATTTACCAATCTCAAGGATCGCCCTTGGAACACAATCGATGGCGCAAACTACGGAGTTCCTCATGGCCGTGGAGCAAATGTTTTGCAATACACCATCGACAAAGTAAAGCCAGCACCAGATTCATGGTCTGTTGTTTGGGAACCAAACTCACCACT